>NZ_JBBNIH010000126.1:0-22073 GCF_040094125.1 Faecalibacterium longum | reverse complement strand
AGATGTGCTGAAGAAGCTGCTTGCCAGCGGTATGACGGCTGAAGAAATCCTTGCAAAGCTCCAGTAATGCAATATGAGGGGCAAGTAAACATATCTGCCCAAACTGCGGGCGCAAGATGAAACAGCAGTTCACAGGGCTGTTCCATTGCAAGTGTGGGACAAGCTGGCGGCGTGATATAGGATTTTTTGAACGTACTCCAGATATGGTGTTCTCACTGGAACGCAAAAAAGTCGGAAATAAAATCAAACAGCTCCCGGCGATACAGCATAAGTAAGCAAGACCACCAGCCGTTTCCGGCTGGTGGTCTTTTTTGTGCTTAATCCTCTGTAATGCCGAGATATTGGTCAATCTCCATGATGCTTTCCCCACTGATTTCCACCAGATCTTCAAAGGGCACTACGGTTTCGCCCACCTGCAAGGTGCGGAACACCGGGTCGATGCGGTCCGCTTTTCCGGTCAGCGTGATGTAGTTGCCCACTGCGGGAATCTCCGGGTGGGCGGTATCCTCTTTGAAATACCGCACTGTGATGGTCATGCCCTTGGTGACCTGCATCAGCCGATCGGACAGAGCCGACATTTCTTCCTCGGTCAAAATGCGCTTGGTCACCCGCTCGGTGCGCTGTTTTTCTGCGGCAAGCTGCTCATCATAACCCCGCAGTGCTGCAAAGGGAGAGAAAATCTTTGCCCGGTTCTGTAAAGTCATGCGGGGGTGCTTGCGAAGGGATTCTTCGGTCTGGGTGCGTTCCATCTCTATGATGTCCCCGTACTTTTGGGCGGTCTCTTGTCCGATCTTGCTATTTTTGTAGTTTTCCATCCGGACCTCCTGCGCTGTGACCACCGATCTGCGCATTGCGCTGGCGCATGGTGGCACCTTCCTCGTAGCTGCTGGCTTTCAGTACGGCATTTTTGCCGTACTTGTTCTTGATGCCCAGCATGGCTTGCTGGAGTTTTTTCTCCTTTTCCAGCTTCTTGGTGTCGGTAAAAAAGTCCACCTGATAGATGCCCTCGTCCGGCGTGACCTTGTTGGCATTGATGGTAATGCGCCGCACCGTCAGCGCAGGGTTAGTAATGCGCTCAAACAGCTTTGCGCTTTCGTTGATGATGGTGCTGCCTAGATTGGTAGGGGCATCGAACCGGACAGTGCCGTGTGCCGCTTTGGGGATGATTCTGCCGTAGCGGTCGGTCTGGGTCAGATCACGGTAGCCGCCCTTGTCCACGTTCTCCCGGTCGTAGCCTATCTCCAAAGTGATGGATTCCGCCACCAGCTTCTTTTCCGTGAGCCGGAACATCAGAATCTCCGCCATCTCCCGGACAATGAGTTTTGCTTTATCATACGGGTAAGGAGTGGATAGCACCTGCCCCTCGCTGATGCTGTTGGTGCTGGGCTTGTAGCTTTTGATCTGCTCCATGCCGCAGGGTTCGCAGCCCCATGCGTGGTCGATGAGAATTTCTGCATCCACGCCGAAAATCTCATACAGACGATCTTCTCCATGGATGGAGAACCGTGCCAAGTCCCCCATGGTGTAGATGCCATGAGCTTCCAGCCGCTTGACGGTTCCGGGACCGGTCATCCAGAAATCCGTCAGGGGTCTGTGGTTCCACAGCAGATACCGATAGGACTGCTCATCCAGTTCCGCAATGCGGACACCATCTTTGTCTGCCGGGATGTGCTTTGCCACAATGTCCATGGCCAGCTTTGCAAGGTAGAGGTTGGTGCCGATGCCTGCCGTTGCGGTGATGCCGGTGTTGTACAGCACCTCCCGCACCATGGTCATGGCAAGTTCATGGGCGCTCATGTGATAATAAGGCAGATAGCCCGTCACATCAATGAAAACCTCGTCGATGGAGTAGGGGTAAATGTCTGCCGGGGACACATATTTGAGGTAGGTCTTGTAGATCTGGGTGGACACATCCAGATACCGCTGCATCCGGGGCGGCGCAACAATATAGCTCAGCCCCAGCGTCGGGTCTGAGTTCAGGGCATTGGCATCAAAAGAGGTGCTGGCAAAGTGGTATTTGCCATCCTCTCCCCGGACTGCCTTTTTCTGTTGGATGGCGGTCTGCAGCCGCTGGGCGTTGACCTCTTTCACCCGCTGGACGGCTTCAAACAGCCGTGCTCTGCCGGGTATCTTGTAAGCTTTCAGGGAGGGCGACACCGCAAGGCAGATGGTCTTTTCGGTGCGGGAGGCGTCTGCCACCACCAGATTGGTGGTCAGGGGGTCGAGATGACGGTCTACGCACTCCACCGAGGCATAGAAACTTTTCAGGTCGATTGCCAGATAGGTGTACTGCGTTGCCATGATTCAGCCCTCCTTTGTGTTATTTGGATTCCACCTCCACGAACCATCTTCCAAACCGGGATGGAAATCGTGGGTCGCTGCGTTCAAAGAACAAATGCTTTTCTTGACCTTTTACCATTACAGTATAGCAATCGCCGGGTAGATCGGCAATGGTATTTGCAGGGCGAAAATCTCGTACCTGTTCGATGGGATAAGTTCGCCCATCACCCCATGTAATTTGTCGGGGCTGCATATAACCTGTTGCATCAAAATCAGAAGTCACTTTCACATAGACCTTTTCCGCTTTGCGACGGCAGTTTCGATTCATTCTTCACAGCTCCTTTGCAAAGTCCACAACTATTTATCTTATTATAATAAATCTTTACGCTGTTTTCAAGAGAAAGCACAACAATTGTTAGCGATGCAAAAAAAATACAGCTATATTTCAGTGTGAAGCCTGAATATAGCTGTATTTTTTTCTTTATGGATGATTTAATTGTTCTCCTCAAAGTTCTCGACCTGCTCCATGACCTTTTTGAAAACTTCGGGGCTGTACTGTGGAGGATAGCCGTTTTTTACAAGGCAGATCTTGATCTCCAGCTTCAACTGATTGCGGACGTTCTGATTGTTCAGCCAGTCAGCAAACGAAGATTTGGTGTCGATAATCTCTTTGACCTTTTGCGCCAGAGCCTTGCACTTGTCGTTGATGACAGCACACCGTCAACCTCTTTATCGGTTCCGTATTCAAAATCATACTAGTCCCGCAGGGCAAGGAGAATAAAGATAAAGAAAGGAATTTTTTTTTGTTTAACTATTCTCACTATTATTTGATTTAGTGATTTTTTTCTTCTTTGGAGAAACCAGTTTGTGACCGGAATAAATGGACATGCCCATACAAATCAATGAAGAATAGGCAAAGTATTTATGCGCAGTCATAGATTTTTTGATTCCAGAATAAATGCATCCCAACATACAGAAAAGTGCGCCTAAGGCCCAGTATTTATGTGATTTCATGATTTGGTGCCTCCTTTGATTTAACTGACTCAATTATAACGTTTTTTTACGAAAATGCAAGCATTACCGGGAACGCTTTCATGTGGATGCTGTGACTGCCGCTACGGTCATGCTCGGTGGGCATTACGAACAAAGCTCACATGTAGCATTCGACTCCGAATATCAGCCGGCACACATATGAGGACGGAAAATGTAGCAGCTTTTGAAAAAAATTGCTTTTTTCTGCTCAAAGTGCTACAATCGGAATATACCGAATACAAAGGGAAGAAAGCTCCCATGCCAAGACCGCCACGGTGCCGTCAAATTTGTGGCGTATCACAGGTCGATACATTCTGTCCCAACGGGTGCGAGAATACCGAGC
Source organism: Faecalibacterium longum (assembly GCF_040094125.1). NCBI lineage: Bacteria > Bacillati > Bacillota > Clostridia > Eubacteriales > Oscillospiraceae > Faecalibacterium > Faecalibacterium longum. The sequence continues at coordinate 18,418 of NZ_JBBNIH010000126.1, read as the reverse complement.
CGATCCTGCTGACGCTGGACGAATACGAGGTCATTCGGCTGGTTGACTTGGAGCAGCAAACCCACGAGCAGTGTGCCGCGCAGATGGACATTTCACGCTCTACCGTGCAGGAGATTTACGAAGGCACACGGCGCAAGATTGCAGCGTGTCTTGTCCACGGGAAACCGCTGCACATCACCGGGGGAAACTACCGCATTTGCGGAGGACAGGAGGCAGCTCACTGCGGCCGTTGCTGCCGGATGCAGAGAACCAACATGGAAAAATTAGGCAAAACTTGCAAAGGAGATTCCATTATGAAAATTGCAGTTACCTATGAAAACGGTCAAATCTTTCAGCATTTCGGTCACACCGAGCAGTTCAAGCTTTATGAAGCTGTGGACGGCAAAATCACTCATGCGAAAGTCGTTGACACCAACGGCAGCGGTCACGGCGCACTGGCAGGCTTCCTGATGCAGAACGGCGTGGACACTTTGATTTGCGGAGGCATCGGCGGCGGTGCGCAGGCAGCTCTGGCCGAAGCGGGCATCAAGCTCTACGGCGGTGTCAGCGGGGACGCTGATGCTGCGGTGAGCGCATTGCTCAACGGAAATCTGGGCTACGATCCCAATGTTCACTGTGACCACCATGATCATGAGCACGGCGAGGCTGGTCACTCCTGCGGTGACCACGGCTGCGGCAAGCATAGCTGCCATTGATATGGAACGCACACTGACACAACTTCCGTTCTGGTCATCCTTGACCGAACGCGAAATGGACACACTACGCCGAAGTGCCTTTGTCCGTCATTATAAAAAGGGTGCGTTCGTTCACAGCAGCGACAATGAATGTCTCGGAATGCTGTTTATTCTTTCCGGCGAGATCCGCACTTATCTTCTCTCTGATGAGGGGCGGGAGGTAACGCTGTTCCGCCTATATCCGGGCGAGCTATGCGTGCTTTCCGCCTCCTGCGTGATCAGTCAGATCACCTTTGATACGCAAATGACGGCCGGAATGGATACGGACGTTCTGATTATCCCTGCAAATGTCATTGCTGCACTCAAGGAGAAAAATCTCCATGTCCGCTGTTTTCTCTATGAACTGGCAACGAAACGGTTTTCTGATGTGATGTGGGCGATGCAGCAGATCATGTTCAAGGGGCTGGATCAGCGGCTGGCAGAATTTCTCTTTGCCGAAGCGGAACGTACCGGCTCCGACACGATACGTATGACCCATGAGCAGATCGCCCAGCACATCAGCTCGGCACGGGAGGCAGTGGCACGGATGCTCAAAAGCTTCTCGGAGGACGGACTGGTGGAGCTGAAGCGTGGTGCAATCACGCTGCGGGATAAGAACAGACTAAATCGTCTAAAATAAAAAGGAATGTGACTTCGTCACGGAATAAAATCATAGATTTGCTACAATAAAAGCAGAAAAGCAGGAAGGAGTATCCACCATGAAAGAAACGAAATACGCAGGAACTCAAACCGAAAAAAACCTGATGGCTGCCTTTGCCGGTGAGTCCGAGGCACGCAACAAGTACACCTATTTTGCATCCAAGGCCAAGAAGGAAGGCTTTGAGCAGATCGCGGCACTGTTCCTCAAAACCGCTGATAATGAGAAGGAACACGCCAAGCTGTGGTTCAAAGAACTGAACGGCATTGGCGACACCGCAGAAAACCTTCTCTCCGCCGCTGAGGGTGAGAACTACGAGTGGACGGATATGTACGACGGCTTTGCCAAAACAGCCGATGAGGAAGGTTTCCATGCGCTGGCCCAGCGTTTCCGCCTGGTCGCCGCCATTGAAAAGCACCACGAGGAGCGCTACCGTGCCCTGCTGCACAATGTGGAGATGGCGGAGGTCTTCGCCAAGAGCGAGGTCAAGGTGTGGGAGTGCCGCAACTGCGGTCACATCGTCGTGGGCGAGAAGGCTCCGGAGGTTTGCCCCACCTGCAACCATCCCCAGAGCTATTTTGAAATTCACGCAGAAAACTATTAAAGAAAGAAAAGGAGAATTATCATGGAGCAGAAGTTTTACATTTGCAAGCATTGCGGTAACATCATTGCCAAAGTTAAGGACGTAGGCGTCCCTGTCGTCTGCTGCGGTGAGCCGATGAGCGAGATCGTTCCCGGCACCACCGACGCCGCCGTGGAGAAGCACGTTCCTGTCTGGACGGTGGAAAACGGCATCGTCCATGTCAAGGTCGGCTCCGTAGAGCACCCCATGCTGCCGGAGCACTACATCGAATGGGTATCTCTCCAGACCAAGCAGGGCAATCAGCGTAAGGAACTGCATCCCGGCGAAAAGCCGGAGGTCTGCTTCGCTCTCTGCGAGGGCGATGAGGTCGAGGCGGTCTACGCCTACTGCAACCTCCACAGTCTGTGGAAAGCGTAATTCACATTCTTAAAATCCGGTGCTCAAAAAGCACCGGATTTTTTTTATCAATGTAACCTCGTCACAGAAAAAGACTTTGTCCTGCGGTATGATAAAGCCACAATCAAGAAAGAGCTGGCGAACATGAAAATCAAGCTCAATCCCGATCAGGAGATTGTCAGCACCATCAGAAAAGGACTCAAGCGCACCGGCGGGTACTGCCCCTGCCGCAGGGAGCGCACAGAGGCAACCAAATGTATGTGCCAGGAGTTCAAGAATCCAATTGCAGATCCGGGCTTCGAGGGGGTCTGCCACTGTATGCTCTATTACAAATCCTTGTAGGATTAAGGGAGGAAAGCTATGCTGTCAAAGAAACTGGCTGCCATAGATAAGACGCGGTGTGTCGCCTGTGGTGTGTGTGAAAATACCTGCCCACTGGGGGCCGTCAAGGTGCGCCGTGGCTGCTACGCCGCCGTGGAGGCGGAACGCTGCGTAGGCTGCGGCAAGTGCGCAAAGCTCTGTCCCGTCGGCTGCATTGAGGTGAAAGTGAGGGCTGACGCATGAAAGCAAAGCATTGGTACGATTACCTGTGGGTATATGCCATCATCTATTTTGCACTGGGCTTTTTCAATATCCTGTTCGCGTGGCTGGGTATGATCGATTTTCTTCTGCCGCTGCTTTTAGCCATCTTTGGCGGGAACAAATTCTTTTGCAACCACCTCTGTGGACGGGGTCAACTGTTCAGCAAGCTGGGGACAGACCTTAAATGCTCCCGCTGCAAGCCCACGCCCCGCTGGATGTCCTCCAAGTGGTTCCGTTATGCCTTTTTGCTCTTTTTCCTGACGATGTTCGGCAACATGGTGTTCCAGACCTATCTGGTCGCTGCTGGTGCTACGTCCCTGCGGGAGGCCATTAAGCTGTTCTGGACATTCCGTGTGCCGTGGAGCTGGACTTATACAGCCGGTACGGTCACTGACTGGGTGGCGCAGTTCAGCTTTGGCTTTTATAGCCTCATGCTGACCTCTCTGCTGCTGGGTCTGATCGTTATGGTGCTCTACATGCCCCGCACATGGTGTGCGTTTTGCCCGATGGGAACCATGACGCAGAGTATTTGCAAGCTGAAAAACAAAGAATAAACAAAGATAACAGAACGGAGCCTTTCTCATGGCTGAACTGAAAATTACTGCTGCGAATTTTGAAAATGAGATACTGCATTCCGACAAGCCCGTCCTGCTGGATTTCTATGCGGACTGGTGCGGACCGTGCAAAATGCTCTCTCCCGTACTGCATGAGCTTGCCGAAGAAAAAAGCGGTACGCTCAAGGTGGGCAAGGTCAACGTGGATGAGCAGATGGAGCTGGCAATGCGTTTTCAAGTATCCAGCATCCCGATGCTGGTCGTATTCAAGGATGGAAAGGCCATTACCAAATCGGTCGGCTATCGGCCTAAGTCGGAGATTGCCGCAATGGTGGAGGGCGCAAGATGAAAGTTGTGATCGTAGGCGGTGTGGCGGGCGGTGCTTCTGCCGCTGCCCGCATCCGCCGTTTGGATGAACACGCCCAGATCATCATGATCGAGCGCAGTGGCTATGTGTCCTATGCCAACTGCGGTCTGCCGTATTATGTGGGCGGTGTGATCAAGGAGCAAGAAGAACTGACACTGCAAACTCCGGAGAGCTTCTGGGACCGCTTTCGCATTGATGTACGGGTACGGCAGGAAGTAACTGCGATCAATCCCGCAGAGAAAACCGTCACTGTCCGCACACTGGACAGCGGGAAGATCTATACGGAAACCTATGACAAACTGCTCCTCGCACCCGGCGCAAAGCCGACGGTTCCTGCGCTTTCCGGCGTCAGCAGTGAGCGTGTTTTCACGCTGCGCACCGTGGAGGATACCCTCCGCATTAGGCACTTTGTAGAGGATCAGAAGCCGAAAAACGCTGTTTTGGCTGGCGGCGGCTTTATCGGTCTGGAAATGGCGGAAAACCTTACAGAAATGGGCGTTTCTGTCACCATCGTCCAACGTCCAAAGCAGCTATTAGCGCCGCTGGATACGGATATGGCGAGCTTTGTCCATGCGGAAATGCGCAGACACGGCGTGACTCTGCGGTTGGGTGAAACCGTCACCGGATTTCGGCAGGACGGAGATTCCGTGCTGACCCTGTTGGAGGGTAGTGAGCCGCTGCATTCGGATATGGTTTTGCTGGCCATCGGCGTCACGCCGGACACCCATCTGGCAAAAGAGGCCGGACTTGAGCTGGGTATTCGTGGCAGCATCGCTGTCAACGAACGGATGGAAACCTCCGTGCCGGACATCTATGCTGTGGGCGATGCCGTAGAGGTCACCCATTTTGTAACCGGGCAGAAAGCGTTGATTTCGCTGGCGGGACCCGCCAACAAGCAGGGACGCATTGCCGCTGACAATATCTGTGGCGGCAATAGCCACTTTCACGGCTCTCAGGGCTCGTCTGTTCTGAAACTGTTCGGCTTGACAGCGGCCTCCACGGGGATCAATGAAAAAGCGGCGCAGGCAGCAGAAATCGCTTACGATAAAGTCGTGCTTTTCCCAGCATCCCACGCTGCCTATTACCCCGGCGCACAGTCTATGGCAATGAAGGTACTGTATGAAAAGGAAAGCCTGCGGCTGCTGGGTGCGCAGATCGTTGGCGGCGAGGGCGTGGACAAGCGTATTGATGTACTGGCAACGGCCATTCGCGCAAAAATGAAAGCTTTGGAACTGACGGAACTTGACCTTTCCTATGCGCCGCCCTATTCCTCTGCCAAGGATCCGGTCAATATGGCCGGTTTTATGATCGAGGATTTGGAGAGCGGGAAAGTGCAGCAGTTCCATTGGAATGATGTTGAGGGCTTGCCCTGCGATGGCAGTGCGACGCTGCTGGACGTCCGTACGGAAGGCCAATATCGGCGTGGGCACTTGAATGGATTCCGCAATATTCCACTGGACGATCTGCGGGAGCACTTGGACGAGTTAGAGCGGGACAAGCCTATCTATGTGAATTGCCAGACTGGGCTTCGCAGTTATCTGGCCTGTCGGCTTTTGACGCAGTATGGTTTCAGCTGTTCCCATCTCTCCGGCGGATACAGTTTTTATCAGGTCGTAACACAAGAGCAGCAGACAGCGCGGAGCGCCTATCCCTGCGGAATGGAGAAACTATGAGTGAAAATTTATTTGGCTTGACGGTTGCGGCAGATAAAGGCTTAGATGATCTGCAGTGCCAGCGCCTTTTAAGCGAAAATCGCAGGTATCAGGAAGTCATGCTGCAATACCGATGTGCGCTGAAAGCACTGGAAAGCAGGTTGGAAATTCTAAACGAAGAGTTTTCATTGCAGCATGACCGCAATCCGATAGAAAGTATGAAAAGTCGCTTGAAGTCGCCGTCCAGCATTATGAATAAGATGCAGAAGCGCGGACTTTCTCTGGATTTTCCGACCATGCAGGCAAATATCATGGATATTGCCGGTGTGCGGGTGATCTGCTCTTTCGAGGAGGATGTGTTCTTTTTGGCAAAGTGCTTAAAAGATCAGTCTGACATTGAAATCATCACGGAGAAAGATTATATTTCACACCCTAAGCCAAATGGCTATCGCAGTCTGCACCTGACGATCCGGCTGCCGGTATTCTTTGCGGAAAAAGAGATCCATGTGCCAGTGGAGATACAACTCCGTACAATCGCTATGGACTTCTGGGCAAGCCTTGAGCATACCATCCGCTACAAGAAAAACTTGCCGATAAATGCTGAAGTCGAAACTGAATTGAAAGAGTGCGCCGATTCCAGCAGAGAATGGGACAGAAAAATGGAACATCTACTGCACATCTTAACATAGTGCGTCGGATATAAAATGAAAAGCACGCACTTTGGTGCTTGCCTTGGACTTGCCAGGGATCGCCTCATCCGCCTTGGATGGGCGACCCCTGCGAGCCCCAACCAATTTCTCCGCTTTCTGGTTTTCAGGCATAGTCTTTTCTGCTTTCGGCGGACTGCCACGGCACAGCTTTTTCGGCTTCTATAATTGTAAGGAACATGGCTTTTCGCTGAATGGAAAGCGAAGTTGACCCGGGCTGGGGCGGTCTGTATGAAAGCAATATTTTTTTTTGAAATAATCTTGACAAAATTTATCAAGATTGATATGATAGTATTAACAAGCAAGCGAAAAGAGGATGTGGAGCATGATCATCACCAAAGAGACGGACTACGCGCTGCGCATTTTGCGGGTGCTGCTGGACGGGGAGAAGCATTCGGTGGCCGAGATGTCGGAAACGGAATTGATCCCCAATCAGTTTGCCTACCAGATTCTGCGCAAGCTCTCCGCCGGCAATTTGGTGAGGGTGAGCCGCGGCGCTCTCGGCGGCTGCGCGCTGTCCTGCGATCTGGACGCGACCTCCCTCTACGATCTCATGGGGGTCGTGGGGGAGCGGGGCATCCTGTGCGCCTGCATGGAGCCGGGATATAAATGCCGCTGGCAGGACAAGCATGGGCGGTGCGCCATCCACTGTCAACTGGCGGCCTTGCAGCAAAAGCAGGACGAGGCGTTCCGTGCCGTGAGCCTGCGCAGGCTGCTGACCGGCGGATCCGATCCCCAAGATACAAGCAAGCTGTAAAATTTTAAAAGGAGGTACCCATATGTTGTTTCAAACCACGGCGGCGCACGAAGAGCTGCGCGCGAAGATCCGGAGTTTTGCGGAGGAGGAGATCAAGCCCCTCGCATTTTTAATGGATCAGAACAACGAGTTTCCCGAGGAGGCTGTCAAGAAGCTGGGTAAGCTGGGCTGGATGGGCATTCCCTACCCCAAGGAGTACGGCGGTGCCGGTCTTGATGCCCTGAGCTACGCCATCGCGGTGGAGGAACTGGCCCGTGTGGACGGCGGCACGGGCGTAATCCTCTCCGCCCACGTCTCCCTCGGCTCATGGCCCATTTTCGCCTATGGCACCGAGGAGCAGAAGAAGAAATATCTGGTTCCGCTGGCCAAGGGCGAGAAGATCGGCGCCTTCGGCCTTACGGAGACCAACGCCGGATCCGACGCCGGCGGCACGGAGACCACGGCGCTGGATAAGGGGGACTACTACCTCCTCAACGGCGGCAAGATCTTCATTACCAACGCCCCTAAGGCGGACACCTATGTGGTTTTCGCCGTCACCACGCCGGACATCGGCACCCGGGGCATCTCCGCTTTCATCGTGGAGAAGGGCTGGAAGGGCTTTGAGTTCGGCGACCACTATGACAAGATGGGTATTCGCTCCTCCTCCACGGCGGAGCTGATCTTCAACAACGTGAAGGTTCCCAAGGAAAACCTATTGGGCAAGGAGGGCGAGGGCTTCAAGATTGCCATGTCCACGCTGGACGGCGGACGCATCGGCATCGCCGCGCAGGCGCTGGGCATCGCCCAGGGCGCGTTTGAGCACGCGTTGAGCTATTCCAAGGAGCGCGTCCAGTTCGGCAAGCCCATCGCGGCCCAGCAGAGCATCGCCTTCAAGCTGGCAGATATGGCAACCAAGCTGCGCTGCGCCCGGTTCCTCATCTACTCCGCGGCGGAGCTGAAGGAGCAGCACGCGCCTTACGGCATGGAGTCCGCCATGGCGAAGATGTACGCCTCGGACATCGCGCTGGAGGTCACCAACGATGCCTTGCAGATCCACGGCGGCAGCGGCTACCTCAAGGGCATGGAGGTGGAACGGGCCTACCGCGACGCCAAGATCACCACCCTCTACGAGGGCACTAACGAGATCCAGCGGGTGGTCATCGCCTCTCATCTGTTGGGCAGGCTGGGCAAGAGCTCCGGCGGCGAGAGCCGTTCGGCGGCCAAGAAACCCGCGCCCATCACCGGCATTCGCAAAAAGACCATCTTCCGGGAGGGGGATGCTGCCCAGCAGGTGGCCGACCTTGTGGCGGCGCTGAAGAAGGATGGTCACGACTTCTCCGTGGGCATCCCTATGGATACGCCCATCCCGCAGGCGGAGCGGGTGGTCTCCGCGGGCAAGGGCATCGGGGAGAAAAAGAACATGAAACTGGTAGAGTCGCTGGCCAAGGCCGCCGGCGCGGCCATCGGTTCTTCCCGCCCTGTGGCGGAGACTCTCAAATATCTGCCGCTGAACCGCTATGTGGGTATGTCCGGTCAGAAGTTCACCGGCAATCTGTACATCGCCTGCGGCATCTCCGGCGCATCCCAGCACCTTAAGGGCATCAAGGACGCCTCCACCATCGTGGCCATCAATAAGAACGGTAACGCGCCTATCTTCAAGAACTGCGACTACGGCATCGTGGGCGATGTGGAGGAGATCCTGCCCCTGCTCACTGCCGCGCTGGATAGCGGCGAAAAGCTGCCCGCGCCGCCCATGGTAAAGATGAAGCGGCCCACGCCGCCGAAGCCCGCCCCCATCGGCGACCGCTACGTCTGCAGCGGCTGCGGCTACGAGTATGTGCCGGAGTTGGGCGACGAGGACGGCGAGATCGCGCCCGGTACGCTCTTTGAGCAGCTTCCCGCCGAGTGGGTGTGTCCCGAGTGCGCGGAGACGAAGGATCAATTTGTAAAGGCTTGAGGCCGTGAAGGAGGCAAGATAAGATGTATTGCGTGCGTAAAGTAACGAACGACCTCTACTGGGTGGGCGCCAACGACCATCGCCTGGCCCTGTTTGAAAACTGCTTTCCCATTCCCCGGGGCGTAACCTACAACGCCTACTGCCTGCTGGATGAAAAGACGGTGCTCTTTGACACGGTGGACTGGTCTGCCTGCCGCCAGCTTTTGGAAAATCTGGCGTATGTGCTGGATGGCCGCGAGCTGGACTACCTGCTGGTCAACCATCTGGAGCCGGATCACGCCGCCTGCATCGAGGAGATCCTGCTGCGCCATCCCAAGGTGAAACTGATCTCCAACGAGAAGGCATTCATGCTCATGCGGCAGTTCGGCTTCCATGTGGACGGACATGAGTGCATCGAGGTGAAGGAGGGCGATACCTTCTCCTTCGGCAAGCACACCGTCACCTTTGTGGGCGCGCCTATGGTTCACTGGCCGGAGGCCATGGTGACCCTCGACGTCACCGACGGCGTCCTCTTTTCCGCCGACGCCTTCGGCACCTTCGGCGCGCTGGACGGCAAGCTGTTCGCCGACGAGGTGGACTTCGAGCGGGACTGGCTGGACGACGCCCGCCGCTACCTCACCAACATCGTGGGCAAGTACGGCCCCCACATCCAGCTCCTGCTGAAAAAGGCCAGCGGCGTTTTGGATCAGATCAAGTACATCTGCCCGCTCCACGGCCCCGTGTGGCGCAAGGATCTGGGCTGGTTCATCGAAAAATACGACACATGGAGCCGCTATGCCCCTGAGACCCAGGGCGTGCTCATCGTCTACGCCTCTATGTATGGCAACACGGAGAACGCGGCGCAGGCGCTGGCGACGTCGCTCTGCGATAAGGGCATGAGCAAGGTGGCGATGTACGATGTGTCCTCCACTCATGTCTCCCAGCTGATCTCCGAGGCGTTTAAGTACAGTCACATTGTCCTGGCCTCTGTGACCTACAACCTCGGCATCTACCCCGCCATGCATGACTTCCTCATGGATATGAAGGCACTGAATCTGCAAAATCGCACCTTTGCCATCATTGAAAACGGCTCATGGGCGGTGAAGTCCGGTGACCTCATGCAGAAATTCGTCAACAATGAACTTAAGAACATGACGGTGCTCAACGAGCGGCTCAGCCTCGCCTCGTCCATGGGCACGGACAAGCGCACTGAGCTGGAAGCACTGGCGGACGCCATTCTGGAATCTATGAAGTAACTGGCAGGAAAGCCAAAACCAAGACAACAGACAACAAACAGCCCCGCCGCGTCGGCTGCAGAAAAACCGGCTTTCAAAAACAGAGCGGGCAAGCGTGATACTGCGCTTGCCCGCTCTTTGCTCAAAAGGACATGAGAAGTGACCGGAGAAGATGAGAGGATCGAAATGGAGATCAGAAAACGAAACGGGGAGTCTGTTCCCTTTCAACAGGAGAAAATTTTCAACGCCATGAAAAAGGCGTTTGACGGACAGGGCAGGGAGATCGGGAGCAGAGAGATGGATGAGATCCTCGCCACCGTTCTCGACAATCTCTCCGTCACAGTGCCGCTCACCGTGGAACGTGTGCAGGACGAGGTGGAGCGAACGCTCATGGAGCGCGGACACTATGAGGTGGCCAAGGCGTACATCCTCTACCGCGAAAAGCGGTCTGCGCTGCGCCGTGTCCGGCATACCATCGCGCGGACGGTGGGGGATGACTCGCTTGACGAGGTGCTGCGCCGCATCCAGATGGATTTTACCGAGGAAGTCTACTCCCTCGCGGCGCTTCAAATGAAGTTTGAGAGTTTCTGTCGCCTGGGCATGACGGAGGATGAGCGGGCTGAGGCACTGACCAAGGCGGCGGTAGAGCTGACTACGGCAGAGGCACCCAAGTGGGAGTTCATCGCGGCGCGGCTTCTGAACCACTCCTTTCGCTGTCGCAACGCACAGGAATGGGAGGGGCGCGGCGTCTGCGACCTCTATGGCAAGCTTCGCTATCTGACGGATAAGGGACTCTACGGTGACTATATCCTTGCCCACTATACCCACGAGGAGATTGCCATGGCGGAGGACTTTCTCTGCCCGGAACGGGACGAGCTGTTCACCTACTCCGGCCTTGACCTGCTGCTCAAACGCTATGTGATCCAGTCACGCAGCCGCGTGCCGCTGGAAACACCGCAGGAGATGTTTTTGGGTATCGCGCTGCATCTTGCTATGAACGAAGGCTCTGACCGCATGGGGTGGGTAAAACGCTTTTACGATATGCTCAGCCGTATGGAGGTCACAATGGCGACACCTACCATGTCCAACGCACGAAAGCCCTACCATCAGCTTTCAAGCTGCTTTGTGGACACTGTGCCGGACAGTCTGGACGGCATCTACCGCTCGCTGGACAACTTCGCAAAGGTCTCTAAATTCGGCGGTGGAATGGGGATGTACTTCGGTAAGGTGCGCGCTGCAGGCAGCACCATCCGCGGCTTTCAAGGGGCGGCGGGCGGTGTTATCCGCTGGATCCGGCTGGTCAACGACACCGCCGTGGCGGTGGATCAGTTGGGGATGCGGCAGGGCGCTGTGGCGGTTTACTTAGACGCATGGCACCGGGATCTGCCGGAATTCCTTCAACTGCGCACCAACAACGGCGACGACCGCATGAAGGCACATGATGTGTTTCCCGCCGTGTGCTATCCGGATCTCTTCTGGCGACTGGCGGAGGAGAACATAGACGCGCCGTGGCATCTCATGTGTCCGCATGAGATCCTCACGGTCAAGGGCTACGCACTGGAGGATTACTGGGGTACAGAATGGGAGAAGCGGTATCTGGACTGCGTCAATGACCCGCGCATCGAAAAGCGCAGCGTCACCGTCAAGGACATCGTGCGGCTGGTGCTTCGCTCGGCAGTGGAGACCGGCACACCCTTCGCTTTCAATCGCGACAGTGTAAATCATATGAACCCAAACGGCCACACGGGAATGATTTATTGCTCCAATCTCTGTACGGAGATCGCGCAGAACATGGCACCCATCGAGCACATCAGCACTGAGGTGCACACGGAGAACGGCGACACAATTGTGGTGACGGCCACACGCCCAGGTGAGTTTGTGGTCTGCAACCTGGCGAGTCTGTCTCTCGGTAATCTGCCGGTGGAGGACGAGGCCTATATGGAACGCACGGTGGAAACGGCCATCCGCGCACTGGATAATGTGATTGACCTCAACTTCTACCCGTTGGAATACGCGCGGCTTTCCAATCAGAAGTACCGCAGCATCGGCCTGGGCGTCAGCGGCTACCACCACATGCTGGCAAAGCGCGGCATCCGCTGGGAGAGCGATGAGCACCTTGCCTTCACCGACGCAGTGTTCGAGCTCATCAACTACGCCGCCGTCAAGGCGGACACAGCACTGGCACGGGAAAAGGGGCGTTACGCGCTCTTTGAGGGCAGCGACTGGCAGACTGGCGCGTATTTTGAAAAGCGGGGTTATACCTCCGAAAAGTGGCGGGCGCTTGCGAAAACGGTGGCGGTGCAGGGAATGCGCAACGCCTATCTTCTGGCGGTCGCACCGACCTCCAGCACATCTATCATCTCCGGCACGTCGGCGGGCATAGATCCAATTATGAAGAAATTCTTTTTAGAGGAGAAAAAGGGCAGCATGCTGCCCCGCGTTGCTCCGGAGCTTTCTATGGATACATGGTGGTGCTATAAGGCGGCGCATCTGATCGACCAAAGCTGGTCGGTACGCGCCGCGGGCCTTCGCCAGAGACATATTGACCAGGCGCAGAGCATGAATCTCTATATCACCAACGACTATTCCATGCGTCAGGTGCTCAGCCTGTATTTGGAGGCGTGGAGGGCCGGCGTCAAGACCATTTACTATGTCCGCAGCAAGGCCCTTGAGGTCGAGGCCTGCGAAAGCTGCTCGTCATAAGGAGGATAGCATGACGGAACTGAAGAAAAAGCCCCTTTTTAACCCGGAGGGCGACCCTGATGTGCGCCTGCGGCGCATGATCGGCGGCAATACCACCAACCTCAACGACTTCAACAATATGAAGTACGCTTGGGTCAGCGACTGGTACCGGCAGGCCATGAACAACTTTTGGATCCCTGAGGAGATCAATCTCTCGCAGGATGTGAAGGACTATCCCCGCCTGCTGTCAGCCGAGCGCAGCGCCTACGATAAAATTCTGAGTTTTCTTGTCTTTTTGGATTCCATTCAGACAGCGAACCTGCCTAATATCGGCGCCTACATTACCGCCAACGAGGTCAATCTCTGCCTGTCCATTCAGGCGTTTCAGGAGTGTGTCCACTCACAGAGCTACAGCTATATGCTCGACACCATCTGTTCCCCCGTGGAGCGCAATGACATCCTCTACCAATGGAAAACGGACGAGCATCTGCTGCGCCGCAACACCTTCATTGGGGACTGCTACAACGAGTTTCAGGAGAGGAAGGACGCTCCCACGCTGCTGCGCGTGATGATGGCAAACTATATTTTGGAGGGCATCTATTTTTACAGCGGCTTTATGTTCTTCTACAATCTCTCCCGAAACGGGAAGATGCCCGGCTCGGCGCAGGAGATTCGCTACATAAACCGCGATGAGAACACGCACTTGTGGCTGTTCCGCAATATCATCACGGAGCTGCAAAAGGAGCAGCCGGAGTTGTTCACCGCCGAGAGCGTACAAGCGCTGCGCGAGATGATGCGTGAGGGCGTGGAACAGGAGATCGCATGGGGGCATTATGTGATCGGCGACGACATCCCGGGGCTGAACCGGCAGATGATCAGCGATTACATCCGCTATCTCGGCAACCTCCGCTGGACGAGCCTTGGCTATCCCGCATTGTATCCAGGCTTTGAGAGCGAACCGGAGAGCATGGAATGGGTCAGCCAGTACGCCGACGCCAACATGGTCAAGACCGATTTCTTTGAGGCACGCAGTACCGCCTACGCCAAGAGCACCGCACTGATAGACGATTTATAAGAAAACCAAAGACATCAGAATAGGAGATACTACTATGAATTACAGCGCTATGATTCAAAATCGCAGATCCGTTCACGCATTCCGCGAAAAGGAAGTTCCGAGCGAGGCTATCGGCCAGCTCCGATCCTACTATGAAAAGACCTGCCCCCGTCTTGTCCCGGAGATTGCAACGGAGTTGATCGTCTTGGACAAGGATGCACAGCCGGCGCTGGAGAGCTCAGCGGGCTATAATCAATTTCTCATCGGAGCACCGCACTACCTGCTCCTTATGTCTGCCCCGCATTCCTATGCGGCCATCAACGCCGGCTACATGATGGAAGATCTCGTCCTCAAGCTGACTGAGTTGGACATTGACACCTGCTGGATGACCTTCACCGACAGCGACAAAATCAAAAAGGCACTGTCTCTCGCCACCCCGTTAGAGGTGGCGGCAATCGTTGCCTTTGGCTACGGGGAAAAGACCGCAAAAAAGCTGCGGCTGAATATCCTAAGTATGTCTCAGATCGATGTGCGGGCCGAGCAGCAGTACTACGCGCCCAAAAAGGGCGTGCACGATTTGGTTCACATGGGGAGCTGGAGCAACCAGTCTGGGCTTGACGAGATGATAGACTTCTACGACGATATGCTCTGGCAGTCCTTCTACGCCGCTTCGCTCTCCCCCAGCTATCTCAACCGTCAGCCCTATGGCTTCCTTGTGCAGGATCACAGCATCTATTTGGTGCAGCAGGAGGATGCCTACACCGATAATTTGGATGCCGCATTGGATCTCGGTATTGTCATGCTCCACTTCTCCGCCGTCGCCTCCCAGTGGGCGGGGCAGGTACGCTGGAAACTTTCACCTGCTGCGCCCGACGGCCTGCCGGAAGGACTTCGCTCCGCTGCGGTGTACCACATGTAACGACTCTGGGGGAAGCAAGGCAACGGTAAAATGCGCGACCGCCGATCTGCGGTTGAGCGTATGTTCCATTAGAAAAGAAGAACCTATCAGTCAGAGTCTGAGTAAGGAAAATAGGAGGTATTTTTTTATATGGCTATCCAAACGGTAACAGATGCCATCCGCTATGTAGGGGTGGATGATAACACATTGGCACTCTTTGAAAACCAGTACTCCGTCCAGCCTATGGGAGTGAGCTACAACTCCTATGTCATTCTGGATGAGAAGATCGCCGTGATGGACAGCGTGGACGCACGGGCAACGGAAGAATGGCTTTCCAATGTGGCGCGGGTGTTGGAGGGGCGCAGCCCCGACTATCTTGTGGTTACACACATGGAGCCGGATCATTCCGGCAGCCTCATGCGGCTGGCGCAAGAGTACCCGGAGATGAAGATCGTGGGAAACGCGAAAACATTTACCCTGATCAAGCAGTTCTTCGGCACAGGTGCATTGTCGGAAGACCGTATGCTGGAGGTTGGCGAAAGAGATACGCTTTCCTTGGGTTTGCACCGGCTGCGCTTTCTGCTGGCGCCGATGGTACACTGGCCGGAGGTGATGACGGCGTATGAGGAAACGGAAAAAATCCTGTTCTCGGCGGATGCCTTCGGACGCTTTGGCTCACTGGAACGGACTGCCCGTGCCCCCTGGGTGCCGCAGGCCCGACGGTATTATTACAATATTATCGGGAAATATGGCGCACAGGTGCAGGCTCTGCTGAAAAAAATCTCCGCGCTGGAGATCAAAACGATCTGCCCGCTCCATGGCCCCATGCTCACAGAAGACTTGGGGGAGTACCTGCGGCTCTATGATCTCTGGTCACAATGGAAACCGGAAGAACCGGAGGGCATCCTGATCGCTCACGCATCCATCCATGGAAATACTGCCCATGCGGCGAAGACCCTCAAGGGTAAATTAGAGAAAAAAGGCGTACAGGTCAACATATGTGATCTCACTGTGACAGATCTTTCCTACGCTGTTGCCAGTGCGTTCTACTGCGGGAAGTTGGTTTTAGCCAGCGCCACCTATGACGGAGGACTGTTTCCGCCCATGAGGGAGTTTTTGGAACATTTACGGACAAAGGGATTCCGAAACCGCCGGGTTGGCCTTATTGAAGACGGCTCTTGGGCACCTGCTGCCGCGCGGCTGATGCGCACCAAATTGGAGGAGATGAAGGATATCCACCTTTACGAAACGGTAGTGTCTCTGCGTGGTGCATTGAACCAAACCAGCGAAGCGCAGATGGACGCTCTGGTGGCTGAGCTCTGCGCAGAATAAGCTGCAACAAACCGCAGCTATTTTCGTACAGATGATGGTCTTACTCATCTGCTTTATGTCCCAAGGGCAGAGTACCGTCATCTCAGGATGAGGTCACAATGTGGTGTGGGGCGAGACCGGAGTCTTGAGAATACCCAAACAAAGGAAAGGAGCTGACAGATATGGCAGCTATGAATATGAATCAGGAGCAGTTTAAGCAGTTGATCCGGGAGGAAAAGCCTGTTTTGGTGGATTTCTGGGCGCCCTGGTGCAGCTATTGCCGGAGGATCGGCCCTGCGTATGAGAAGATCGGAGAGGAATACGCGGACAGCCTTGCTGTCGGCAAGATCAATATTGACGAGGAGCCGCAGCTGGCGGGGGCCGAGGGGATCGAGGACATCCCAACTCTGGTGCTGTACCGGAACGGAAAGGCCGTGGATTCCATCATCGCGCCCGGCTCAAAGGCAGAAATCGACCGTTTCATTCAGGAAGCCTTGGCGAAATAACGGAGGGTTCAGATATGAACAACAATCATGTTTATGATATGCTCGTGGTGGGCGGCGGACCGGGCGGCTACACCGCTGCCCTGTACGCGGCACGGGCGGGGCTGGACACCATCGTGCTGGAAAAACTGTCCGCCGGTGGGCAGATGGCCCTGACCGAGCAGATCGACAACTACCCCGGCTTTGAGAACGGGATCGACGGCTTCTCTCTGGCGGAGAATATGCAAAAGCAGGCGGAGCGTTTTGGGGCACGCAGCGAATACGCGGAAGTTCTCCGCATGGATCTGACGGCGGTTCCCAAGCTCGTGGAGACCAGCGAGGGGATCTTCCGGGGGAAAACCGTGGTGCTGGCCACCGGCGCAGACCCCAGAACGCTGGGCGTTGCCGGAGAGACGGAGCTGTTGGGCCGGGGCGTGGCCTACTGCGCCGCCTGCGACGGGATGTTTTACAAGGGCAAAACGGTGGTCGTGGTGGGCGGCGGCAATTCCGCCGCGGCAGATGCCCTCCTTCTCAGCCGCGTGGCGAAAAAAGTGATCCTCGTCCACCGCAGAGACACCCTGCGGGCCACCAAGATCTATCACGAGCCGCTGGCACAGGCCGAAAACGTGGAATTCCGTTGGAACAGCGTCGTTTCCGCGCTGCTTTCCGGGGACAGGCTGACCGGCGTCCGCCTGCGGGACACCGTCACCGGTGAGGAAAGCGTGGTGGACTGCGACGGCGTATTTGTCAGCGTGGGCCGACAGCCCGCCACGGCGCTGGCGGTGGGTCAACTGGCGCTGGACGGCGGCGGCTATATCGTGGCCGGAGAGACCACGGAAACCAGTATTCCCGGCGTATACGCCGTGGGCGACGTGAGGACGAAGCCCCTCCGTCAGGTGGTCACCGCCGTGGCGGACGGCGCGGTGGCAGTCCACATGGCGGAGAAATATATCGCGGAAAACCGATAAGGGAGGTAGATTGAAAAAGCCATGTTTAAGGTCAGGCCGGATACGACCGCAGTGGGGATGCCGACATATCTGCAAGGCAAACTGCCAGAGTGATGGCAGATAAGATAACCCATGTAAGATCAAGAGATATGTTGTCTCTCCATATCCAGTCCACACAACAGTGAGCAACTGAACACAAAGCACAGCCACAGATGTACTCTGCGGCTGTGCTTTTATGCGTAGTATTGCCGCGTGACAAGCGGTTTTACTGTGACGGCGTCACATAATTTGAGAAAATCGGCTTCGAGGCAGCTTTTGGAGCACAAGCCCTTTGTGGTTGTTGACAGAGAAAAAAATATAGGTATAATAAAAGCAAAATAATAAGGTTCATTCTTGCATTTGGAGAATTGGCGGTATGCCAAAATACGCAGAGGAGATATTGGCCGCCGTAACGGAGCTGCAGCAGCATCCCAAGGCGGAGCAGGTGTCCCTGGAGATGAAAAGGGAGCATCCCAGCATCGCTCTGGGTACGGTATATCTGCCCCCATTCCGGGAGCAGGAAAAGACAATCTTATGGAGGAGAAGTATCATGAACACTAACGTATCTCTTCTGCTCAACGAGCAGATCAATAAGGAGTTCTACTCCGCCTATCTGTATCTGGACTTTGCCAACTACTACGCCGCCGTCGGACTGGACGGCTTTGAGAACTGGTACCGGGTACAGGCGCAGGAGGAACGGGATCACGCCATGCTGTTTTATCAGTATTTGCAGAATAACGGCGAGGACGTCACCTTTGAGGCTATCGCAAAGCCGGAGTGGGAACGAGGCGACCACATGGCCCCGCTGAAAAAAGCACTGGAACACGAGATGCTGATCACCGCCAGCATCAATGCCATCTACGCCGCCGCATACGAGGTCAGGGAC
>NZ_JBBNIH010000125.1:0-696 GCF_040094125.1 Faecalibacterium longum | reverse complement strand
TGCCCTTTTGGGACAGCTTCTTGTTGGGGCGTGCCTGCCCCAAACCCTGCTTAGGAGTGAGTGCGATATACTAGGAATTTATTTATTGCTTGCATCGGTTTTGTCGTTTCCCTTTTTCTTACGAGACAAACCTAAACAAAGATGCGTCGAGCCAAGGCAAAGAAATGATGAACCAAGACACAACCATACAACAGCCATAGAATTATCATTTCCACTTATGAAGCTAATAAGTGAAGCCATATATAACAGAGCAGAAGCTGCATAGAATAAGATAGATTTCTTGGTTTCTTTTTTCATAAATAATCGCCTCCACAAATCGATTTGTTGAGTCAATTATACCACGTTCTTTATCGAAATTACACCCTCTACATGGGAGAACTTGGCCGATTTACTGCGTACGTGCGTACCCATCTTCCGTATACACGTATGCGGCGATTTGCCCGAAACGCACTCTATACAGCCGTTCCCCCTCGGAGAGCCCACTACACTTTGCAGACCACAGGGATGAAAGTGTCATAGTGGGTTATTACACTTCCGCAGAAGTGCCTTCTCCTCGCCGCAGACAGCCGGGTGTGCCTTTTGTGAGAGCTTTCTGTGCGGCGAATCTACATCGCCCACAGGCGATGTAAGCAGGGATTCCAAAGGGGCGCAGCACCCTTGGCACACGACTTTGGTACAAAGTCTAGTGTGTTACAC
>NZ_JBBNIH010000124.1:0-83137 GCF_040094125.1 Faecalibacterium longum | reverse complement strand
CTACGACTGTTTCAAGGCTGGCGACCTCGAGGGCGCACAGGCCGCTCAGGACGCTATCGCCATCCTGCAGCAGACCTACAAGTACGGCAATCCCCACACCATCATCAAGACCGCTGTGGCCCTGCAGGGCCACAACATCGGCAAGTGCCGCGCCCCCTTCAACTACGTTCCCGAAGAGGGTCTGGAAGCCATCAAGAAGGTCCTGGCCGAGAACGCTGCCAAGGGCCTGAACTGAGAAGAGCAAGGAGAGCACTGTTATGAATAAACCTATCGTTGGCATTACGATGGGCGATCCCGCCGGCTCCGGCCCGGAGATCACCATCAAGGCTCTGGCAGATCCGGAGCAGTATACCTACTGCCGCCCCATCGTTGTGGGCGACGTGAAGGTGTTCGAGCAGGCCAGGAAGTTCGTTGGCCGTGAGGACATCGTCATCCACCGCTGCGACAAGGTGTCGGATGCTCTGTTCACCCCCGGAACCATCGACGTGCTGCACCTCGACCTCATCGAGGACATCAACAAGTTCGAGATGGCAAAGGTGAGCGTGGAGGGCGGCAACGCAGCCTTCCAGTGCGTCAAGAAGGTCATCGAGCTGGCCATGGCCGGTGAGGTGGATGCTACCTGCACCAACGCCCTGAACAAGGAAGCCATGAACAAGGCTCTGGAATACTATCACGGCGAGAAGTCGGACGGCTACACCCATTTCGACGGCCACACCGAGATTTACGCCACCTACACCCACACCAAGAAGTACACCATGATGCTGGCCCACCACGACCTGCGCGTGGTCCACGTCTCCACCCACGTCTCCCTGCGCGAAGCCTGCGACCGGGTCAAGAAAGAGCGCGTGCTGGAAGTCATCGAGATCGCCAATAAAGCCTGCAAGGATATGGGCATCGAGAACCCCCGCATCGCGGTGGCCGGCCTGAACCCCCACTGCGGCGAGAACGGCCTGTTCGGCCGCGAGGAGATCGAGGAGATCACCCCGGCCATCGAGGCTGCTAAGGCCGAGGGCATCACCGGCGTTGTCGGCCCCTGCCCGCCGGACAGCGTTTTCTCTCAGGCCATCGGCGGCTGGTACGACATCGTGGTCTGCATGTACCACGATCAGGGCCATATCCCCCTCAAGACCGTGGGCTTCGTCTACGACCGTGAAAAGCAGGAGTGGAAGGCTGTGGAGGGCGTCAATGTCACGCTGGGCCTGCCCATCATCCGCTCCAGCGTGGACCACGGCACCGACTTCTACCATGCAGGCAAGGGCAACGGCAATGAGCTGAGCCTTGTCAACGCCATCAAGTATGCCGTCAAGATGACCGGCCGCGAGGCGTAAATTTTCCAATAGCTCCCTGCACACCCGCTTTTGCAGCTTTGCTGCGAGGCGGGTGTTTTTTTGCTTAACAGGCTGAAAGAAAAGTTCTATCCTGAAACGGATAAATCCGGGAAAGGCTGCTGAAATGTTCTAAAATGTTACGCTTTTAATAGAACATTCATGAAATATCCTGGAAATGTTTCAGAATGAAACGGAAACAAGGCGATTTAGCCGTTGTAAGGGCCTGCTATTTTGAATATAATTTAGACAACAAAAACGAACAAAGACTGTGAAAAGCGGCGACGCCGCAGAAGAAGGCATGAAGTACACAGTCCGGTTCGCTACACGAGAACCCCAAGAGAAAAGGAGAACAAGATTATGAAAAAGATTTCTCGTCGCAGCTTTCTGAAGGTTTCTGGTACTATGGCAGCGGCTGGTGCTCTGGCAGCCTGCGGCGGCTCTTCCTCCACCAGCACCGCAGCTTCCAGTGAGGCAGCTCCTTCCGTTGAGGCAAAGGCTGTGGACGGTCTGCCCGATATGAGCAAAGAGACTCTGAACTTCAGCTCCGATAAGGTCGGTTCTGGCTCTTACAATATGATCGTTGCAATGTCCAAGGTGCTGGAGAAGGCTGGCGGTTTCCAGACTGTCAACGTCAACCCTGACTCTCCGGGCGGTATGGGCGCTCCTTATCTGTTTGCTTCCGGCAACACCGATCTGGCCTTCATCAACGGTGCTCCTGCAAAGTGGGCAATGGAGGAAGGCACTCTGGGCAAGCCTGCTACCAGCGGCTATGCAGCGGTCATCGGCGGCCTGACTGCTGTCTGCTACATCAACTGCGTGTCCAACGCATTCCTGCAGAAGTACAATGTCTCCACCATCGAGGAGATCTTCGAGCAGAAGCTACCCCTGCGCATCGGCTGCTCCGCAAAGGGCTCCATGGATGCTGAGGGCGCTTACCTGCTGCTCGAGTACTTCGGCGTGACCGAGGACGACCTGAAGAGCTGGGGCGGCTCCATCACCAACCAGGGCGGCGATGCCAACGCAGACGCCATCGCGGACGGCCAGATCGACTTCTACATCGACCACACCTCTTCTGCTTCTTCCACCATGGCTCAGATCGCTACCAGCGTGGATGTCACCTTCCTGCAGTGGGGCGATGACCTGTGCAGCTGGTTCGTCAGCGAAAAGGGCTTCGACCTCATCACCATCCCGGCCAACTCCTTCAAGGGTCAGGATAAGGAGCTGACGCTGCCCGGCACTCCCGACTGCGTCTTCTGCAAAGAGAGCCTGAGCGAGGATGTCGTCTACGCCATCACCAAGAGCCTGAGCGAGAACCGCGACGCTCTGGTGGCCGAGTACAATTCCCTGTCTCCGTGGGAGCCTGAGACCGCTTGGGAAGAGATGAAGCGCGGCGGCTGCCCGCTGCATCCCGGTGCTGAGAAGTACTACAAGGAAGCAGGCTACATGAAGTAAGTTCCGGCTTTGAAAGCTTTCGGCGGAGGCGCTCCGCACGACATCAGATCTATCCTTTGACCGTAGGCAGAGGCCGGACGCTTTGCGGTGTCCGGCCTCTGCTTTCACAAGGGATAATACGGAGGGAAATATGAGCAACGAAAAAGAAACCAAGGTATCGGCTCTCGACGCCAAGGCCAAGGCTCTGGCAAACGAAGAGGACGAAGATACCAAAATCGCCAAGCTGCTGAAGAATATGCCGAAATGGCGCTTCTATTCGCTGGCAGTTCTTACCGTTATCTGGACGGTGTTCCAGCTCTACATCAAGCTGGTCAAGCCCCTTGACCCGTGGTTCCAACTGCCGCTCCATATGTGCCTTGCACTGGTCGTGGTGTGGCTGTACAATCCGATGGTCGAGAAATCCAAGAGCCACAATAAGCTGTGGTGGATTTACGACATCTTCCTCATCGCGTCCAGCTGCTTTATCTGCTGGTTCTTCCTGAGCCACGCAGAACAGCTCAACTACCGCATCTTCAATGTTGATGTTATGACCACCACCGAGGTCATCGTGGCGGTGCTTCTGGTCATCAATGTCATGGAGGCCGTCCGCCGCGTGGTCAGTATGTCCCTGTTCTGGGTCATCTGCTTCTTCCTTGCTTATGCATGGTTCGGCCAGTATATCCCCGGCCTGTTCCGCTTCTCCGGCATCAGCTTCCCCAAACTGATGGAAGTCCTGATGTACGGCGAGAATGGCATCTTCGGCTCTCCGCTGGTCACTTCTCTGGGCACCCTGTTCTACTTCCTCGTTTTCGGCACCTTCTTCTCCAACTGCGGCGGCGGCGGTGTCCTGATCGACGGCGGCATGAAGCTCAGCGATAAGACGGTCGGCGGCCCCGCAAAGGCAGCTGTCATCTCTTCCGGCCTGCTGGGCATGGTTTCTGGTTCTGCGATCGCAAATGTTTCCACCACCGGCGTTCTGACCATCCCCCTGATGAAAAAGACCGGTTATGCCCCCGAAGAGGCGGCAGCAGTCGAGTCTGTTGCTTCCACCGGCGGCCAGATCATGCCCCCCATCATGGGCGCTGGCGCATTCATCATGGCCGAGATCATCGGTGTGCAGTATGCGCAGATCGCAGCAGCAGCCGTCCTGCCCGCTGTGGCCTACTTCCTCGCTGTGTTCATCCTCGTCCACATGATCGCAAAGAAGAAGGGTCTGGG
This sequence comes from Faecalibacterium longum, assembly GCF_040094125.1. NCBI lineage: Bacteria > Bacillati > Bacillota > Clostridia > Eubacteriales > Oscillospiraceae > Faecalibacterium > Faecalibacterium longum. Next base: position 79,160 of record NZ_JBBNIH010000124.1, on the reverse strand, counting down.
CAAAGACTCCGGCGTACATTACGAAGGCAAGCCCATCCTGCCCCGCGTGTACCGTCTGCTGCCCATCATCGTTCTGGTCATCATGATCATCATGGGCTACTCTCTGCCCCGTTCCGCGATCTACTGCACCATCTTCTCCATCATCATCGCAGCGATCTCTCCTGAGACCCGCATGGGTCCCCGCAAGCTGCTCCAGACTCTGATGGACGGCGTCCGTCAGGCCGCAAACATTGCGATCCCCACCGCTGCCTGCGGCATCATGATCGGCATCGTGGTCAACTCCGGCGTTGCCGTCAAGATCGCAAAGCTCATCGGTACCTCTGGTGAGGGCAGCCTGTTCATCGCACTGCTCATCGCCGCTCTGGGCTGCCTGCTGCTGGGCATGGCACTGCCTACCGTGGCCGCTTACCTGATCGCTGTCACTCTGTTCGCATCGGCTATCCAGGGTCTGGGCATCTCCGCTCTGGTCACCAATATGTTCATCTTCTACTTCGGTGTCGTGGCTCAGATCACTCCTCCCGTCTGTCTGGCATCCTTTACTGCGGCAGGCATCGCGGGTGCAAGCGCATGGAAGACCGGCTGGAAGGCATTCTCCTTCGCCATCACCGCTTTCATCGTCCCCTTTGCATTCGTGTATCGTCCCGCTATCCTGCTGGAGGGCACTGTGGTGGAGATCGTCACTGCATACTTCATCGTCATTGCAGCCACCTATCTGCTGGCCTGCGGCATCGCTGGCTACCTGTTCCGTCCCCTGAAGATGTGGGAGCGCATCGCCTGCTATGTCGTGGCCTTCATCTTCATCCTGCCCAGCTCCATGTCTGATATTATCGGCATTGCTGGATGTGCACTCATCATGGCTTACTGCTTCATGACGGGCAAGAAGAACGCCAACAAGGCACAGCCTGCCTGATAAGCGGTCCTTCCGAAAACCTTCTTCATAAGCCACAGTTCGGCGAAACCCCCGCCTCCGGCACTCCCGGAGGCGGGGGTTTCTTGTTTGTCCTTTTTGGGGCGGGAAGAAAAGAAAAACGGGCAGTTCGGATGCGAAAGATGACGGAACAGTTGTGTTTGGGGACGATTTTAGCTAAGATTCTTAGCCGCCAGACATAGCAATTCAACTTTTTAATGCAACAGCAACAGCGTTGAATTGCATATCGCAAATATGCTGTTATCCTATTGCGTTATTTTCTTGACTTGCGCCAGACATGAAAAAAACTCCCCTCTGGGCGGGAGGGGAGCGGAAAAATCAATATCAATCGTCGTCGCTGTCGAGCTTGAGCACGGCGGTGAACGCCTCGCTGGGCAGGGAGACGCTGCCCAGCTGGCGCATCTTCTTTTTGCCCTCTTTCTGCTTTTCCAGCAGTTTTTTCTTGCGGGAGATGTCGCCGCCGTAGCACTTGGCCAGCACATCCTTGCGCATGGCCTTGACCGTCTCGCGGGCGATGATCTTGCCGCCGATGGCCGCCTGAACGGGGATCTCGAAGAGGTTGCGCGGGATGTTGTCCCGCAGCTTCTCGCAGATGCGGCGGCCCTTGGCGTAGGCGTTGTCGCGGAAGACGATCATGGACAGAGCATCCACGGGGTCGCCGTTGAGCAGGAAGTCCAGCTTGACGAGGTCGCTCTCGCGGTACTCCTTGAACTCGTAGTCGTAGCTGGCGTAGCCGCGGCTCCGGCTCTTGATGGCGTCGAAGAAGTCGTAGACGATCTCACCCAGCGGCAGGGCGTAGTGCAGGTCCACACGCACATCATCCATATACTTCATGTCGATGAGGACGCCGCGCTTGTTCTGGCACAGGTCCATCAGGCTGCCGACGTATTCGTTGGGGGTGTAGAGGTGGACGTCCACGAAGGGCTCCTCCTGCTTGACGATGTTGGAGGGGTCGGGGTAGCTGGACGGGTTGTCTATCATCTCCACGGTGCCGTCGGTCAGGGTCAGACGATAGCGGACGCTGGGTGTGGTGGTGATGAGGTCGAGGTCGAACTCGCGTTCCAGACGCTCGGTGATGATCTCCATGTGGAGCAGGCCAAGGAAGCCGCAGCGGAAGCCGAAGCCCAGCGCGGCACTGGTTTCCAGCTCAAAGGTCAGGGAGGCGTCGTTGAGCTGCAGCTTTTCCAGCGCGTCCTTCAAATCGGGGTACTTTGCGCCGTCGGCGGGGTAGATGCCGCAGAAGACCATGGGCTTGACCTGACGGTAGCCGGGCAGAGCCTCGGGGGTGGGGTTATTCGCCAGGGTGACGGTGTCGCCGACGCGGGTGTCCTGCACGGTCTTGATGCTGGCGGTCAGATAGCCGACCTCACCAGCCTGCAGCTGGTCGCAGGGGGTCAGGCTGGTAGCGCCCATGTGGCCCACTTCCACCAGCGTGAACTGTGCGCCGGTGGCCATCAGGCGGATGGTGTCGCCGGGCTTGACCGTACCTTCAAAGACGCGGATATAGACGATGACGCCCTTGTAGCTGTCGTAGATGCTGTCGAAGATGAGGGCCTTGAGGGGGGCGTCCGGGTCGCCGGTGGGGGCGGGGATGTCGCTGACCACACGCTCCAGCACCTGATCGATGTTCAGGCCGGTCTTGGCCGAGACGCGGGGCGCGTCGAGGCAGGGAAGGCCGATGACGTCCTCCACTTCCTGTGCTACTTCGTCCGGGTGGGCAGAGGGCAGGTCGATCTTGTTCAGGATAGGCACCAGCTCGAGGTCGTGCTCCAGCGCCATATAGGTATTGGCGAGGGTCTGGGCCTCCACGCCCTGGGTGGCGTCCACCACGAGGATAGCGCCCTCGCAGGCGGCGAGGCTGCGGCTGACTTCGTAAGCGAAGTCCACGTGGCCCGGGGTGTCGATGAGGTTGAACTCGTACACCTTGCCATCCTTGGCGGTGTAGTTCATGGTGACGGCGCGGGCCTTGATGGTGATGCCGCGTTCCCGCTCGATGTCCATGTTGTCGAGGATCTGGTCCTCCATCGTCCGCTCGTCCACGCTCTTGGTCAGCTCGAGGATGCGGTCGGAGAGGGTGGATTTGCCGTGGTCGATGTGCGCGATGATGCAGAAGTTGCGGATGTTGTCTCTTGCCATGTAGTTCCTCCGAAATTTATAGGATCCAGTCCTCGACGGCTTTGATGCCGCCGTTTTCCAGGTAAACGCGGGGTACCCGGCGGGAAACGCCGCAGAGCACCTCGTAAGAAATAGTATCGGTCTTATGGGCGATGGTCTCGGCGCTGTCGCTCACTTCGCCGCCCCACAGGATGGCTTCGTCCCCTTCCTGCACGTCGGGCAGAGCCGAGACATCCACCATGATCTGGTCCATGCAGACCCGGCCCAGAACCGGGCAGGGCATACCCTTTATCTCCACGATGCCCTTGCCGCAGCTCAAAAGGCGGGGGTAGCCGTCGGCGTAACCGGCACAGAGGGTGGCGACCTTGGTGGGCTTTTCCGCAGTGAAGCGGCGTCCGTAACTGGCTGACTGGCCGGGCTGCATCTCCTTGACCATGCTGATGATGGTCTTGAGCTTCATCACCGGGCGGAAGATGCCGAAGCGGACTTCATCGCTGGGGTCGAAGCCGTAGAGGATGATGCCGGGGCGTGCCATGCAGTGGGTGCGGGGCAGTCCGGCGGGCCAGTCGGGGTGGAGCATCACCCCGGCGGAGTTGTCGCAGTGGACGACGGCAGGCTCAAAACCGGCCTCGGCAAGGCCCTGATAGGCCCGGACGAAGAGCTCGTGCTGCTGGCTGGTATAAGCCACGCTGTCGGCGCTGTCGTCGTCGGCCACAGCGAAGTGCTGGAACAGGCCGGTCACGTCCAGACCCGGCAGGCGGCAGGCATCCAGCATCTCGGCCAGCGCCGCGTCAAAGTCGGTGCGGAGCGCAAAACCGATGCGGCCCATGCCGGTGTCGGCCTTGAGGTGGACTTTGACCTTCCCGCCGACGGCACAGGCGGCCTCGCTGAGGGCCCTGGCCTGGGGCAGGGAGTAGCAGGCTGCGGTGATGTCCTCCTGGATGAGGACGGGCGCACGGCTCGGCTCCACATGGCCCAGAATGAGGATGGGCAGCGTCAGCCCGGCTTTGCGCAGCTGACGGGCTTCCGCCAGACAGCTCACAGCCAGCCACGCGGCCCCCTCTTCGGCAAAGACCTTGGCGCACTCTACGGCACCGTGGCCGTAGCTGTCGGCTTTGACGACAGCGCACAGAGGCATCTCCCCGGCCCGGGCCTTCACGGCGCGGAAATTGTGGCGCAGGGCGTCAAGGTCTATCTCGGCCCAGACGTGTTTTTCAAATGCGGGCATCTGCATGGGCTGTGTCCTCCTTTTTTGATGTACGGGCCGGGTGCAAAGGACGCCAGCCGTCGATGCCGCTCTCCTGCAGAGCGTGAAGGGTCTTCTGCCGGAAAGCACGGTCGGTGCGGCACCGCTCCCGGACAAAGTTTTTCGTGTCCTCCCGGGTGGTCACGCCGTCGGCCGGGCAGCGGCTCTTGACGATGGGAAAACCTTCTTCCTTCACTGCACAGCGCACCTCCTGCTCTGTGGCGAGCAGCAGAGGCCGGATGAGGGTCAGCCCCCGATCGGACAGCTCTGTCACCGGCGAGAAGCAGCCGATGCGGCCCTCCCGCCAGAGGTTCATGTAAAATGTCTCGATGGCGTCGTCCAGATGATGCCCCAGCGCCACCTTGTTGCAATCCAGCTCTTCGGCAGCGGCGTGGAGCGCGCCCCGGCGCATCTTGGCGCAGAGGGAGCAGGGATTCTTCTCGTTCCGGTAGTCGAAGACGATGGGGCCGATAAGGGTGCGGCGCACCTCATAGGAAACATCATACTGCCGGAACAGCGCTTCCAGCGCAGAGTAATCCACCGGCTTGCCGCCAAACTGGGGGTCGAGGGTGACGGCCACGACTTCGAACGGAAAGCCGAGGTACTGCCGCAGCCGCGCGAGACCGATGGTCAAAGCTACGCTGTCCTTGCCGCCCGAAACGCCCACCAGAACGCGGTCGCCGGGGGCCAGCATCTCGTACTGCTGGACGGCTTTGCGCATCAGGCCGCAGAGCCGCTGCATCGCTTTCGTGTCGCTCATGACAGGCTCACGCTCTCCACGAGGTTGACGATGTCGCTGATGGAGGCCAGCTTGGTCAGGCCGGAGACATAGATGACGTCGCCGTTGTCGTACTCGATGGTGGCCAGCACGGCGTAGTAAGCCTGAATATCACAGCGCACGGCAGTGACGGCGGCACCGTCGATGCTCAGATTGACTTTTCGGGGGCTGATGACGCCGTAAGCCTGCTTGAGCTCTTTTTCCGACTGGCCGATGAAGTCCTCATAGGTGTCTTTCGTGCCTTTCTGGAAGAGCACGACCTGATAGTTGGCGTCGTCGCTGCTCTGGGCAGAGGCCAGTTCCAGCGCACGGCCAAGGGTGGCGTCCTCGGTCATCTCGCACACCGGCCAGACGGCGGACTCGTAGTAGACGGAGATGCCGTTCTCGGCGGTGTAGTGGGTGTCAGGCGAAGCGGGGGTGCGGCGGTTGACCACGAGGGTCAGTACAAAATAGGCCAGTGCGCCCAGCAGGACGATGATGCCCATGGCCAGCAGCAGGCGGGAAGAGCGCTGCTGCGCGGTGTCGCGCTGGTGGATGTCTTTCGGCATGAAGGAATGTCCTCCTTATAAATGTAAGGCTCAGCCCCGGGGGTGGGGGCTGCATCTTTATTAGTATAACATACTCGGGACTGAAATTGTAGCGCTCTGCCGCAAAAACAGAAACGAAAATGCGATTGGAGAAAATGCGAGATTTCAAGAGAAAACAAGAGAAAACAATAGATTCAAAAAACTGAGCCGAAAAAATCGAAAAATGATGTTGACAGGGGCGTTCTTGTGATGTATACTGACACTCGCGCCCCAAAAGGCGCATTGAACCGTTGAAACACTTATCAGGAGGAAATAGATATGAGCACTACTCTCGTCAAGCCCGCTGAAGTCGAGCGCAAGTGGTATCTGCTCGACGCTGCCGGCAAGAGCCTGGGCCACGTCGCTGCTGAGGCTGCTGTTCTGCTGCGCGGCAAGCAGAAGGTCGATTATACCCCCAATGTTGACTGCGGCGATTTCGTCGTCGTCATCAACTGCGACAAGGCTGTTCTGACCGGCAAGAAGGCCGAGCAGAAGTTCCACATCACCCACAGCAAGTTCATCGGCGGCCTGAAGAAGGTCCAGTACAGCAAGCTGATGGCTGAGAACAGCGACCTGGCTATGACCTACGCTGTCAAGGGCATGATCCCTTCCAACACCATCGGTGCTAAGGCTCTGACCCGCCTGCACTGCTACCAGGGTGCCGAGCACGCTCACGCAGCTCAGAAGCCCGAGAAGATCGAGTTCTAAGAAGGAGGCAATCGAACATGTACGAAACCAAACCTTATTTCTACGGCACTGGTCGTCGTAAGGATTCCGTTGCCCGCGTGCGCGTCTACCAGGGCACTGGCAAGGTCACCATCAACGACCGTGACATCGACAACTACTTCGGTCTGGAGACCCTGAAGCTGATCGTCCGCTCTCCGCTGGTCCTGCTGGGCCTCGAGGGCAAGTATGACGTCGTCGTCCGCGTTTCCGGCGGCGGTGTTTCCGGCCAGGCTGGCGCTATCCGCCACGGTCTGAGCCGCGCCCTGCTGCAGCAGAGCGATGAGAACCGCGCTGCTCTGAAGAAGGCAGGCTTCCTGACCCGCGATCCTCGTATGAAGGAGCGCAAGAAGTACGGCCTGAAGGCTGCACGTCGTGCTCCCCAGTTCAGCAAGCGCTGATTTTACCGTATTACGGCTTTTACGGCTCTGCTTCGGCAGAGCCGTTTTTGTTTAACAGAAGTTTCCCAGCGAACTGGGGAGCACGACTGCGCATATCCGGCGGTTGCCCCGGAGGGGCGAGCCGGATGCGCATTTCGAATAATTGCTCAAGCATCGCGTGGGCGGCGGAGCCGCCCCAGCGATGCTTCCCAGTTCAGCAAGTGCAACAGCGACGACCGCCGCCAGCGGCGGAAACAGGGAGGAGCTGTTGGGGCCGCGGCCAGCAGGATATGAGGCCCGCCCAAGGGCCGAAATAGACGCTGGGAGCCGCAACCCGGGGAAGTTGGCCGTACGATGCCGCTTCGGCAGAGCCGTTTTTGTTTAACAGGAGTTTCCCAGCGGACTGGGGAGCACGGCTGCGCATATCCGGCGGTTGAGATTCCTTCATCTCCCTCTTGACAAAAACTGCAAAAGAGACTATTATACTAAGCAGACAGACAATGGAGCCTGGGGTGTGTTTACCCTAGGCTTTTTTCTTTGGAATGTCTTGGGAAATGCATCACTGCGGGCCGATAGAGGGGGTCCGCAGCGGAAAATTGGGATGCGGGCTGCGGCAGAATGGTGTCTGCCGGGCCGCAAAGAGGAAAAGGAGAAGGTATCATGAACGAGAATGTTGACGGTATGATGATTCGTTTGGTCGGCCTTGCACTGGCTGTCCTGTTGATGGCTGGCATGACCATCTACACGGGCCTTTTCAAAAAGACATCCGGCATGGATGCCCGCGCCGCTGTTATCAGTGTGCAGGACGGCCATGTGGCCGCAGAGGATGTTCAGTGGAACGCCTGAGGTAAACTTTTCTTCAAACACAACACAGCGCCCCGGAGCAGACTGCTCCGGGGCGCTGTGTTCGTTTAAGTGTTTATCGCTTCTGCTGCTTCAGGCGGGTCATGAAGTCGTCGGCCTCGATGGCCTCAGGGGTGAAGCTGTTGTTGTTCCACCAGCTGGCGAGGGCGGCGGCAACGGTCAGGCCGCTGGAAATGAGCTGTTCCAGCTGGGCGCTCTCGATGGGCAGCATGGGCTTGCCCACGGCGCTGAGCACCTGATTGGTCAGGGCCAGCGCCAGCGCAGCGGTGCGGGCCAGAGTGGATGCGGAAATTTTGTGATGGGTCATAGTCAGTACCTCTCTTTCTGTTTCAGGATATGTGTTCGGTGTGGTTCAGGTCTCCTGCAGCACAACGGTACCCGAGAAGATGAGGGTGGTGTTATCACCATAGTAGGCGCTGCCGTGTGCAATGTCGATGCAGTCGTTTGCGGCGACCCAGGAGGAATCGACAGAGGGCGGATAGAAGTTGTTGGCGGCGGCGAAATAGAGCTGGTATTCGACGCCCTTTTCCAGCGCGATGCTGCCCATGTCCAGCACTACATCGTTGTAGCCGCGGACAAGGTCGATGGACTTGTCTGCCAGGGCGGTCGTGGTGCCGTACTTGCGCAGGACGGTGCGCATTTTGCCCGGCATATAGCCCTTGACGCGGAATTCCAGCGAGCGGAGCAGCAGGCCCGCTTTCTTAGCAGTCAATGGCATGAAGAACTCGGACTTGGCGGGATAAGTGTCCCACGCGGGGATGTCGCCGCTGTCGGTGTGGGCCGTCTCGATGCGGTAGACGGCGGGAGTCACTGTGACGGTGCAGCTGTCGCTCTTGCTGTCGGAGGTGGCAGTGACGACGGCAGAACCCTTCTTGAGGGCAGTGACGCGGCCCGCATCCACCGAGACGATGTTCGTCGGCGAAACGCTCCACAATACCGTCTGGTCGGTGGCGTCCGGGGGCGCGATGGAGGCGCTGAGGTCGGCAGTGCTGCCCCGGCTCAGTTCCAGCGTGTGCTGGCTCAGAGTCACCTTCTCCACCGGGATGATGTCCGGGTCGGGCAGGGGAGTGGGCGGCGTGGTGTCCCACAGTTTTTTGAGGGCCTCAAGGGCATTTTTGGCGCTGCTGTCGGTGTAGCTGACAGAGCCCAGCAGCTTGAGCAGAAGCTCTTTTTCTTCGCTGCCCAGCCCGCTGAGGCTGTCGGTGCTGATGGTGTCTACGGTCAGTGCGCCGGTGGAGGCATCGACCTTCACCACCCGCACCAGCTGGCCGACTTTCGGTGAGACAGGGCGGGGCAAGGCCCAGACGTCCAGTGCGTTCAGCCGGACGGCACCGCTCTTGCCGTTGACGCTCAGCACAGCGCCCTCCGTGGGGGCATAGGAGGCGGCACGGTCGGCAGCGGCTTCGGCCTGCTCGGCATAGCCTGCGGCCAGGGTGGCGCTGGCGGCGGTCTGCTGGGCAGAAGAAGCGGCCTCGCTGGCGCTCTGTTTGGCGTTTGCCTCGCCGGAGGCGGCACGTTTGGCGGCCTCTGCGGCGGCATTGGCGCTGTCCACCACCCGGGCGATGAACTGTTCGTAGATCGAGGGCGTCAGCTCCTCACCGCCGCCCTCGGTGGGGAGGATGCCGTGGACGTCGTACTGGCCGGGACGGGTGTAGGCGGTGTAGCCATTGCCGTTGGCAGCGGCCAGCATCCACTCGCCGCTGGCCCAGCCGGTAAAGCTCCGGCCCACGCTGACGCAGCCTGCTTCGTCCAGTGCCAGCGGCTCGGCCAGCGTGCCGTCCGCGTGCCGGATGTGGAGGGTGACGACACACCCGTTCCACTGCTCCGGCAGGCTGAATTCCAGCTGGTCCACACCCTCGGCTTTCTGTGCGCCCAGATGCAGCCGGTGGGGCTGAGCGAGGAATTCTGTGCCGCCGAAGTCCCGGGCTGTGATGTTGATCTGCATGGTAAAAACTCCTTTCATTTGGTTTTGCGTTTGCATCTGGCCCGATTGTAGCGCAGAACGGCAGTGGGCGGAAGTACATACTTTTTTATTGAGAATTTGGCGGGTTAGGCATTTTGCCAAACGGCCTTTTTCGGAGAGAATCGGAGAGAAATAGACCCCGTTTTTTCTCTTGAAAACAGTCAGAAAACAGTCCATGATTTGTGTCGAAAATAAGCCGGTTATGGCCGGTTTGACGTCGCAAAGCGGGCTGGAAATACTGCAAAAAACACCTCGGAAATGTTAACTCAAATGTTAAAAATATATGAACAAGTATGACTTTGTTTTTGCGAAAAAATCGGAGAGAAATCATTGAATTTCATGAAATCGAGAGCAAACTATGTACAGAATGCACAAAAAACTATGTGAAGGAATTGACGAGCGCCTGACCTTCGATTTGACAAAACGGCCTCAGTCTGCTAAAATAACGTCCGCTCAACACACGTTGCAGCGCATAAAATTCATCACGGTGAAGTGAAAAGCCGCTTTTGCGGCGCCCGCTGTGCGGGGCATTTACGCACAGTCTGACGGGCCTTGAGATACAGGCTCGCTGTCCATTCCAAAATCTGAAAAGAGAGGAGTTGTCTCGTATCGCTTCCGTCAAATTTAAGAAAGCATTGCCCGGCTGCACCCGTGCAGCCTCATCCCGTGTGCTGGCGTTCTGCGTCATGGCTGCGTGTCTCGTGTTCACGCTGGCTGTGACCGCCGCGAATCTGCGGCTGACCTACGTCACAGACTCCCACGGTGCGCGGCAGGTGGTCCTCACTTCCGAGAGCGACCCTGCCCGCGTTATGAGCCTTTCCGGCATCGAGGCCGAGGAGGGAGACGAAGTCTATTACACTGCCTTTGCCGGCAGTCTGGCATCCCTGAACATCGAACGCGCCTTCAGCGTCACCATTGAGGCTGAAGGCCAGGAGTACCCCGTCAAGATGGTGGTGGGTACCGTCGCCGATGCTCTGGAACGTGCTGGCATCACTCTGGAGGGGGACGACTATACCGAACCCGCCCTCAGCGCGATGGTCACGGCTGGCAGCAAGATTGAAGTCCACCGCGTCGAGTATCAGGACAAGGTGGAGACGCAGGCTGTCCCCTACGACACGGAGTACGTCTATACCAGCCTCTACTTCCGCAACACCAACCGTGCTACCACCCTGCAGCATGGCTCTGAGGGCCAACAGACCGTCACCACCCGGGAGCGCTGGGTGGACGGCGAGCTGGAAAACAGCGTCGTCACCGATGTGACCACCACCGTGGAGCCTACCGACCATGTGGTCAAGACCTATGGCGCCGGTGCGCCCGTCTCGCCCCTGACCGGCCCGGACGGCACCACCAACGCCCCCGCCAGCTACAGCAAGGTCCTTACCGGCAAGGCCACCGGCTATTATTCCAAGTCGGGCAAGGGTTCTTCCGGTCTGGGTCTGGGTTACGGCACCGTGGCCGTTGACCCCGATGTCATCCCCTACGGCACCCTGCTGTATATCACCTCCACCGACGGCAGCTTCGTCTATGGCTACGCAGTAGCCACCGACACCGGCATCGCCGTGCAGGATGGCCGCATCCTTGTGGACCTGTTCTATGAGACTTATGCGGAGTCTGTCATCAACGGCGCTATCAACGTCAACGTCTACGTCGTGGGCTGATGCGCCTTTGAAAAACTGAAGTAAAATAGTGGAAAAACATCCGCTCTGATTTTTTGCCAAATGTGCAAAATTCGGGGCGGATGTTTCTTTTTTGTCTTTATTCTGTTAAGTCTGCTGATATTTCTTGTCTAAAATTGGAGATGTTGTATATATAAGAAAAATATCGACGAAAAGATTATGGTATATTCTACAAGAAAACTCTTGAAAAATCCGACGAAATTCTTTAATATAAGAGAGTAAAAGGCACAGGACTGCCCATGCGGCCTGTGCGGGGAGGAGCTGTTTATGAAACCGACTGAGGAAAAGACCCGCAGCAATCCATCGGACCTTCCGGTGTATTTGTTCAAGCAGGGCAATAACTGTGAAGCGTACCGCTATTTTGGCGCACACATCGAGCAGCGGGCCGGGGAGACAGGCGTGGTGTTCCGCGTCTGGGCACCGCACGCGACGGCCATCAGCGTAGTAGGCGATTTCAATAGCTGGAAACCGGGCAGCCACCCGATGCGCAAGGTGGACAATGACTCTGTGTGGGAGCTGTTTATCCCGGGCATGAAGGAATACGATGTTTACAAATATTGCGTGACCACCCGGGCGGGCGACCTTGTCTACAAGGCTGACCCCTATGCGTTCCACGCAGAGACCCGCCCCTCGAACGGCAGCAAAGTCTACGATTTGAACGGCTTTGTCTGGCACGACGAGGCGTGGCAGAACGCCCAGAAGAAGGCCGATGTCATCAACGGCCCTATGAACATCTACGAGATGCACGCCGGCAGCTGGAAGATGAAAGAGGGCGGTCTGCCCTACAATTACTCCGAGCTGGCCGACGAGCTCATCCCGTACATCACCGAGATGGGCTACACCCACGTGGAGCTGCTGCCCGTCATGGAGTACCCCTTCGATGGCAGCTGGGGCTATCAGGTGACGGGCTATTTCGCCCCCACCAGCCGCTACGGCACCCCGAAGGATTTGATGGCTTTTGTGGACAAGATGCATGAGGCGGGCATCGGCGTCATCATGGACTGGGTGCCGGCTCACTTCCCGAAAGACCAGTTCGGCCTGTACAACTTTGATGGCGAAGCCTGCTACGAAGACCCGAACCCCAAGCGCGGCGAGCACAAAGAGTGGGGTACCATGGTGTTCGACTTTGGCCGCAGCGAGGTGCAGAGCTTCCTCATCTCCAGCGCTCTCTACTGGCTGGAGCAGTACCACATCGACGGCCTGCGTGTGGACGCTGTGGCTTCCATGCTCTATCTGGACTACAACCGTAAGCAGGGCGAGTGGGAGCCCAACAAGGACGGCGGCAAGGAGAACCTTGAGGCTGTGGCATTCCTGCGCAAGCTCAACGATACGATTCTGGGCCGTCACCCCCACAAGTACATGATCGCAGAGGAGTCCACCGCGTGGCCAATGGTCACGAAACCCGCTTCCGACGGCGGCCTGGGCTTCAATTTCAAGTGGAACATGGGCTGGATGAACGATATGCTCAGCTACATGAAGACCGACCCACTCTTCCGTTCGGGCAACCACAACAAGGTCACGTTCAGCTTCTTCTACGCCTTCAGCGAGAACTTCGTGCTGCCCATCAGCCACGACGAAGTCGTCCACGGCAAGGGCAGCCTCATCAACAAGATGCCCGGTGACTATGAGGCCAAGTTTGCAAACCTGCGCACCTTCTTTGGCTACATGATGGCTCACCCCGGCAAGAAGCTGCTGTTCATGGGTCAGGAGTTCGGCCAGTTCACTGAGTGGAACGAGACCAAGTCTCTGGACTGGATGCTGCTGGGCTACGACAAGCACACCGAGCTGCAGACCTACGTCAAGACCCTGAACAAGTTCTACAAGGACCATCCCGCTTTCTGGCAGATCGACTACAGCTGGGAGGGCTTCCAGTGGATCGTCCCCGACGACTCCCGTCAGAGCGTCGTGGCCTTCCTGCGCAAGGATGCAAACGGCAAGCAGATCCTTGTGGTCTGCAACTTCAACCCCGTCCTGCGCGAGGGATACACCCTGGGCGCACCGAACTCCGGCACTTACAAGGAGATCCTGAACAGCGACGACGAGGCGTTCGGCGGTGCTGGCACTGTCCACAACAAGGCTGTCCGCTCCAAGAAGAAGCCGCTCCACGGCTTCGAGCAGAGCATCACCATCACTCTGCCTCCCATGAGCGTGCTTTATTTCGAGGTGCCTGCAAAGCGCACCCGCAAGACCGCCGAGGAGAAGGCAGCGGAAAAGGCTGCACCCAAGAAGGCTTCCAAGACCGCAAAGGCCGAAAAGGCTGAGGAAAAGGCACCTGCAAAGCGTGGCCGCAAACCCAAGGCAGAAGCTGCACCTGCGGAGGAAAAAGCCCCTGCAAAGCGCGGCCGCAAACCGAAGGCAGAAGCTGCACCTGCGGAAGAAAAGGCTCCTGCAAAACGGGGCCGTAAGCCCAAGGCAGAAAAGGCAGCGGAACCGGCTGAAAAGCCCGCCCGCAAGCCCCGCGCCAAGAAGGCGGACAAGGCCGAAAAATAAGGCCGGGCCGAACCAACATTGTTGAACCATTTCCACCAAATATCAGGAAATGTTAAAGGGGAGAATAAAGCTATGGCAAAAGAAATCGTGGCAATGATCCTTGCCGGCGGACGTGGCTCGCGTTTGTACGCGCTGACACAGAAAACGGCAAAACCGGCGGTGTCCTTTGGCGGCAAATACCGTATCGTGGACTTCCCGCTGTCCAACTGCGTCAACTCCAACATCGATACCGTTGGCATCGCAACGCAGTATCAGCCCCAGAAGCTGAACGAGTACATCGGCAACGGCCAGCCCTGGGACCTGGACCGTCTGTACGGCGGTGTCCATACCCTGCCTCCTTATGAGCAGGCAAAGGGTACCGACTGGTACAAAGGCACTGCAAACGCCATCTACCAGAACATCAGCTTCATCGACAGCTATGACCCGGAGTACGTCATCATCCTGTCCGGCGACCAGATCTGCAAGCAGGATTACGCCGACTTCCTCCGCTTCCACAAGGAGAAGGGCGCAGAGTTCTCTGTGGCCGTCATGGAAGTTGACTGGAAGGAAGCTTCCCGTTTCGGCCTGATGGTCGCAGACGAGGACGACAGGATCACCGAGTTCCAGGAGAAGCCCCCTGTGCCGAAGTCCAATCTGGCTTCCATGGGCATCTACATCTTCAACTGGGATGTCCTCAAGAAGTATCTGGAAGAGGACGAGGCAGACCCCAACTCCAAGAACGACTTCGGCATGAACATCATCCCCGCACTGCTGCGCGACGGCCGCAAGATGTATGCTTACCACTTCAACGGCTACTGGCGTGACGTGGGTACCATCGACAGCCTGTGGGAAGCCAACATGGAGGTTCTGGACCCCGAGAACTCCGGCATCGACATCTTCGACGAGAAGTGGAAGATCTACAGCCGCAACCCCGTGCTGCCCGCCCAGAAGATCGGCCCCCGCGCTGTTGTGCAGGATTCGCTGGTCACTGAGGGCTGCCAGATCTACGGCTGCGTCAAGCACTCTGTGCTGAGCGCAGGCGTCGTCGTGGAAGAGGGCGCAACGGTCGAGGATGCCGTCCTGATGGATGGCGTCGTGGTCAAGGCAGGCGCAGTGGTCAAGCGCTGCATCCTCGCTGAGAACGTCGTGGTGGGCGCAGGCGCCAAGATCGGCGGCGACGGCCCCATCGCACATGTCGGCATCGGTCTGACCATCGGCGCAGGCGCTGCCGTCAAAGAGGGCGCCAAAGTATTTGATTCCGTCAAGGAGGGCGAGGAAGTATGCTGAGCCAGAACAACAATGCGTTGGGCATCATTTTCCCCAACAGCTATGATAACACCGTGCCTGAGCTGGTGACCGAGCGCGCAATGGCCTCGATCCCCTTCGCAGGCCGTTACCGCATGGTGGACTTTGTCCTGTCCAGCATGGCCAACTGCGGCATCTCCAACGTGTCTGTCGTGGTGCGCAAGAACTACCATTCCCTGATGGACCATCTGGGTACCGGCCGCGAGTGGGATATGGCCCGCCGTCACGGCGGCCTGAACATCGTCCCTCCCTTTGCTGAGAAGGGCGTGCGCATCTACTCCGGCCGCGTCGAGGCTCTTGGCTCCATCCTGAGCTTCCTCGAGAACCAGAAGGAGCGCTATGTGGTCATGAGCGATGCCAACATCGCCATCAACTACGACTTCAACGCCCTGCTGGCTGCTCATCAGGCCAGCGGCGCAGACGTCACCGTGGCCTACCAGAAGACCGAGATCCCTGAGGGCCGCAAGAACGACAACTACACCCTGACCGTCGATGCCGATGGCCGTGTGACCGAGCTGCTGTTCAACGATTACCGCCCCGGCAAGCAGAACCTCGATTTGAACATCTATGTCATGGAGCGCCAGACCCTCATCAAGCTGGTCAAGGACGCTACCGCCCGCGGCCTCATCTACTTCGAGCGCGACATCCTGGCTCACAACGTCAACATCCTGAACATCCATGCGCTGGAGTACACCGGCTATGTGGCTCATGTCTGCGACATGAAGAGCTACTTCGACGAGAACCTGAAGCTCATTGATGAGAAGAATCTGAACGCCCTCTTCCCCAAGAAGAACCCCGTTTACACCAAGATCCGCGACGACAACCCCACCCGTTACGTCACCGGTTCCAGCGTCAGCAACTCTCTGCTGGCTGACGGCTGCGTCATCGAAGGCACCGTGGAGAACTGCGTGCTGTTCCGCGGCGTCAAGGTCAAGAAAGGTGCCGTCGTCAAGAACTGCGTCCTGATGCAGGACACCGTGGTGGAGCCTGGCGCTGAGCTGGACTGCGTCGTGACGGACAAGAACGTCCGCATCACCGCAGAAAAGAAGCTGAGCGGCACCAAGAGCTTCCCTGTTTACGTTCAGAAGAACCACATCGTCTGAACCGTTTGAGAATCTCCCATAGGGGCGGCTCCCTCCCCGGTAGCCCCTCTTAAAGAGGGGCGGGGGTACTGTGTGTACCCCCGCCCGCTCTTTTTGCCGCAGCGGGAGGAGATATAAATCCGTTTTATCAGGAAGGAGCGAATCTTATGAAGATCCTGTATGCTGCTTCGGAAGCAACCCCCTTTGCAAAATCCGGCGGTCTGGCCGATGTGGCCGGCTCCCTGCCCAAAGCGCTGGTCAAGGACGGCGTGGATGCCCGCGTCATCATGCCACTGTATGGTGACCTGAAGTTCCGCGACAAACTGGAATACGTTACCAACTACTCGGTCCCTGTGGGCTGGCGCAGCCAGTACTGCGGCCTGTTCAAGGCTGAGGTCGATGGCGTGACCTACTATTTCCTCGACAACGAGTATTACTTCAAGCGCCGCGGCCTCTACGGCTTCTACGACGACGGCGAGCGCTTCGCCTTCTTCTCCCGCGCAGTGCTGGAGACCCTGTTCTACATCGACTTTACCCCCGACATCATCAACTGCAACGACTGGCAGACCGCTCTGGTGCCGGTGTACCTGAACCTGTACTATCGTCATCTGGACAAGTTCAACCGCATCAAGACCATCTTCACCATCCACAACATCGCCTATCAGGGCAAGTACGGCACTGATATTCTGGAAGACACCTGCGGCATCGGCCGCCGCGACCAGCATATCGTGGAGTACGATGGCTGCGCCAACTTCATGAAGGGTGCCATCGAGACGGCAGACAAGATCACCACCGTCAGCCCCACCTATGCACAGGAGATCCTCGACCCGTGGTTCAGCTACGGTCTGGACGCTCTGCTGCGCGAGAAGCAGTACAAGCTCTGCGGCATCCTGAACGGTATCGACATGGACGCCAACAACCCTGCTACCGACCCCCACATCGCCTTCAACTACGATGTCAACAACTTCGAAGAGGGCAAGGCAAAGTGCAAGGAGGCTCTGCAGGATAGGTTCGGCCTCAACAAGGACGGCAGCCCCGTCTTTGCAATGGTCAGCCGCATGGTCGGCATGAAGGGCTTCGATCTCGTGCAGAGCGTGGCCGACGGCCTCGTGGACCGCGGCATCGAGCTGGTCATCCTGGGCAGCGGCGAGAGCCAGTACGAGAACTTCTTCTCCGACCTGTGCGGCCGTCATCCGGGCCGTGTAGGCACCTACATCGGCTTTGAACCCACCCTGTCGCAGGAGATCTATGCCGGCGCAGATGCCTTCATCATGCCGTCCAAGAGCGAGCCCTGCGGTCTGGCCCAGATGGTCGCCTGCCGTTACGGCACGCCTCCCATCATCCGCGAGACCGGTGGTCTGCGCGACTCCATCCACGACTGCACCCTCGGCGAGGGCAATGGCTTCACCTTCGCGGGCTACAGCGCCCACGAGCTGTACGATGCCTGCTGCCGCGCACAGGACCGCTACTACAGCAAGGAAAACTGGAACAACCTTATCAGGTACGACATGGAGTGCGACTTCAGCTGGGATGTCTCTGCCAAGAGCTATGAGGGCCTCTACAATGAGACTGCAAACCTCTGGTAAAAGATAGACCAAAGCACGATTTACGCCCCGGCGGGTACTGTTTTAGGACAGCGCCCGCCGGGGCTTTTTGTGCCTTTCAGCAAAATCGTCCCAAAAGGAAACGCTTTTTCTTTCTCAAACGGGGCAGAATGATAAATGACACGGAGAAGAACAGCGGTTGAACCGAAAAACTTTTGGTTAGAAGCGACGAACTTCTCTGCGTTTATAGAATTTTGCTAAAAAGCAGTAGAAAATTGATTGAATTTTACAGCCGTTTTGAGTATAATGGAGAGTAAAGAGCCTTTGTTCAAAGTTTAACGTGCAGATCGGGCAAAAAAGACAGAGCGGCCCGGAGCGCACGCAGAGGGAGGGGAGCCGGACCGTGAAGGGCTGGTACAAGGCACTGGAAGACCTGGTCTGGCTGACCCAGCTGGGGTTGAATATGCTGCTGCCGCTGGTGATGTGTCTGGGCGGCTGCTGGTGGGCCGTCAGCCATTGGGGCTGGCCCATGTGGGTGTATCTGCCCGCTGTGCTGCTGGGGCTTGCCGCCGGGGCGCAGAACTTCTGGGTCTTCGTCAAAGAGCGGCTCGACCGCTCCAAAAAGGACAAGCCCCGCCGGACAGGCTTTAACTCGCATTTATGAGATAAGGGAGAGCTACATCTATGAAATTACAGCCGGAATCCAAAAAGGAGCTGCTCCGCATCGCGGGCGGCACGGCATTCTGCACCGCGATCATGTGGGTGCTTTTCGCGGCGCTGCATCTGGTGGGCTGGGTGAAGTTCGACTATACGGTCGTCCTCGGCAGCCTCGTGGGCGCAGCCGTCGCCATCGGCAACTTTGCGGGCATCTGCTTCGTGGTCCAAAAAATCATCGACGAGCCGGATGAGAAGCGCCGCAAGGCAACATTACAGCTTTCCTACAACAGCCGGATGCTGCTGCAGGCGCTGTGGGTGGTGGTGGCCGTCGCGGCCCCCTGCTTCCAGCCCTTTGCCAGTGTGCTGCCGCTGTTTTTCCCCCGTGTTACCATTTATTACCTGCAAATAACGGGCAAGTACAAACCGCTCACGCCGAAGGCAGAGCCGGTGGACGTCTCGGTGGAGGACGACCCCGAACCTGCCGACGCGCAGCAGTCCGCACCCGATGAAAAAGGGGGTGAAACGTAACAAATGGAACTGAACGGCGCAAAGATCCTGTATACCATCCATACCAATATCCCTGTGCTGGGCGATTTCAAGATCACCCAGACTCTTGTGAGCACATGGATCGTCATGGCGCTGCTCTCGGCTCTGGCCTTCTGGCTGGGGCGTGACCTCAAACTGGAAAACGTCTCCAAACGGCAGGCCGCCGCCGAGTTCATCGTGGAACGGCTGGACCAGTTCGTCCACGACAACATGGGCTGGCACTTTGATAAGTTCATCCCGCTGGTGGGTGCTATCTTCGCACTCAGCATCGGCTGCAACCTGATCAGTGTGGTAGGCCTGTGGAGCCCCACGGCAGACCTGAACACCGAGGCGGCCTGGGCCATCGTGGTGTTCATCATCATCATGTACTACAAGATAAAGACCAACGGCATCCTCGCCTATCTGAAGGGCCTGCTGGACCCCATCTTCCTGATGGCGCCCATCAATGTGCTGTCGGAGGTGTCCACCCCTGTCAGCATGGCCTTCCGTCACTTCGGCAACATCCTGTCCGGTACCGTTATCTCCACCCTGCTGTACTGGGCGCTGGCGAGCCTGAGCCACGTCATTTTTGGCTGGCTGCCCGGATTCCTGAGCCAGCTTCAGCTGTTCCAGATCGGCATCCCGGCCTTCACGGGCCTGTATTTCGACTGGTTCGGCGGCTGCATTCAGGCGTTCATCTTCTGTACCCTGACCACCATCTTCATCAAACGTGCTGCCGGTGAGGAGTAAGCATCCCACCCCGGCATCCCCCAAAAACAAACATTTTCAGGAGGACACAAACTATGACTGACTTTCAATTCCTTGCTCGTGGTATCGCTCTGGCTGGCTGCGGCATCGGCGCAGGCTGCGCACTGATCGCAGGTATCGGCCCTGGTATCGGCGAAGGCAACGCTGCCGCTGCTGCCTGTGAGGCTGTCGGTCGTCAGCCCGAGTGCAAGAGCGACGTGACCAGCACCCTCATCCTCGGCGTCGCACTGTCTGAGACCACCGGTATCTACGGCTTCGTCACCGGTCTGCTGCTCATCTTCCTCGCACCCGGTATGTTCATGAACTACCTGCAGTAAGCGCTCCTTTCAGAGCTTGATTTCAAGAGAAAGGGGAGACGCTTATGCAACTTTATCAGGCATTGATCACGCTGGATGGCTGGACGTTTCTGGCCCAGATCTGCAACCTGATGATCCAGCTGGTGATCTTCAAAAAGCTGCTGCTGAACCCGGTCAAAAAAGTCATCGCCGAGCGCAAGGCCAAGGCGGACAGCCAGATCGCGGACGCCGAAAAGCTGCGCACCGAGGCCGAGGCCATGAAGGCGGAGTACGAGCAGAACCTGCAGAATGCCCGCACCGAGGCCAACCAGATCGTGGCCGCCGCCCAGAAGACGGCTACTGCCCGCAGCGAAGAGCTGCTGGGCGAGGCCCGCGCACAGGCCGCTGCCCTCAAGCAGAAGGCCGAGGCCGACATTGCGCAGGAGCGCAAGAAGGCTGTCAACGAGGTCAAGGACGAGATCGGCGGTATGGCAATGGAGATCGCCTCCAAGGTGGTCGAGCGCGAGATCAAAGAGGCTGACCATCAGGACCTGATCGACGAATTTATCAAAAACGTGGGTGAAGCATCATGACCGAGACTGCAAGGATGTACGGCGGAAGCCTGTACGACCTGGCCGCGGAGGAAGGGCTGGACGAGCGCATTCTGGGCGAACTGGATGGCGTGACCGCCCTGCTGAACGGGGACGCCGAGTATCTGCATCTGCTCAGCATCCCCAGCATCCCCAAGAAAGAGCGCTGTGCGCTGTTGGACGAAGCCTTCCGCGGGCAGGTCCACCTCTATGTGCTCAACTTTATGAAGCTGCTGTGCGAAAAAGGCGCTCTGCGGGAGCTGCCGGGCTGCGCCCGGGCTTACCGCCTGCGCTACAATGAGGCTCACGGCATTCTGGAAGCGACTGCTGTTTCCGCTGTGCCTCTCACGGCAGAGCAGACCAGGCGCCTGCACGAAAAGCTGGAAAAAGTCACCGGCAGGCACATCGACCTCAAAACGAAGGTCGAGCCTGCTGTGCTGGGCGGCATCCGGCTGGACATCGAAGGCACCGAGCTGGACGGCACCGTCCGCAGCCGTCTCGCCGGCCTGCGCAGCAGCATCGCAGCAGCAACACTGTAACGAATACGAAGCCCTCGGGTAAACGCGAAGCCCGGCTGCTCTCGGAGCCGCAAGGCGAGAAGGCAAAGCTGGACCGAAGTGCCTGAGAGGGCTATCCACCCGAAAGTTTACAAAGAATTGAGTGGTGAAGACACAACAATGCAACTGAAACCTGAAGAGATCTCCAAGATCATCCGTGCTCAGATCAAGCATTACGAAAATGTCATCGAGCAGAGCGAGGTCGGCACGGTCATTCTGGTGGGCGACGGCATCGCCCGCGCCAGCGGTCTGGAAAAGTGCATGGCAGGCGAGCTGCTCCAGTTTGAGAACGGCGAGTACGGCATGGCCCAGAACCTCGAGGAGAACACCGTCTCCATCGTTCTGCTGGGCTCTGACGTCGGAATCAAAGAGGGCAGCACCGTCAAGCGCACCGGCAAGGTCGTGTCCGTCCCTGTGGGCGAGGCACTGATCGGCCGTGTCGTCAACGCACTGGGCCAGCCCATCGACGGTGCAGGCCCCATCGAGACGACGGAGTTCCGCCCCATCGAGAGCCCTGCTCCCGGCATCATCGAGCGCCAGCCCGTCAAGGAGCCGCTGCAGACCGGCATCAAGGCCATCGACTCCATGATCCCCATCGGCCGCGGCCAGCGTGAGCTGATCATCGGCGACCGCCAGACCGGCAAGACCACCATCGCGTCCGATACCATCATCAACCAGAAGGGCAAGGACGTCATCTGCATCTACGTCGCCATCGGCCAGAAGCGCTCTACCGTGGCAAACCTCGTGCAGAGCCTCACCGAGGCCGGTGCCATGAGCTACACCATCGTGGTGTCGGCAACGGCATCCGAGCTGTCGCCCCTGCAGTATATCGCTCCCTACTCCGGCTGCGCCATGGGCGAATACTTCATGCACAAGGGCAAGCACGTCCTTATCATCTACGACGACCTGTCCAAGCACGCTGTCGCTTACCGCGCCCTGTCGCTGCTGATCCGCCGTCCTCCGGGACGTGAGGCTTACCCCGGCGACGTCTTCTATCTGCACTCCCGTCTGCTGGAACGCGCGGCCAAGCTCTCCGACGAGCTGGGCGGCGGCAGCCTGACGGCACTGCCCATCATCGAGACGCAGGCGGGCGATGTGTCCGCCTACATCCCCACGAACGTCATCTCCATCACCGACGGCCAGATCTTCCTTGAGACGGAGCTGTTCCACTCGGGCGTCATGCCGGCCGTCAACCCCGGCATCTCGGTCTCCCGTGTCGGCGGCAACGCCCAGATCAAGGCCATGAAGAAGGTCGCCGGTACTTTGAAGCTGATTTATTCTCAGTACCGTGAGCTGCAGTCCTTCGCGCAGTTCGGCTCCGACCTGGACGCCGACACCAAGGCCCGTCTGGCACAGGGCGAGCGCATCGTTGAGGTGCTCAAGCAGAACCGCTCCGCTCCCGTTGCGGTCGAAAAGCAGGTGGCCATCCTCTACGCGACCATCCACGACTACCTCGTGAACATCAAGGTGCCTGCCGTGGCCGAGTACGAGAAGGGCCTGTACGAGTATCTCGATACCGACGCAGCCGGTGCTTCCGTGATGGAGACCATCCGCACCACCGGCAAGCTGGAAAAGGACGCCGAGGAAGCTCTGAAGGGTGTGCTGTCCGCTTACACCGAGAACTTTATCAAGGCACACTGACAGGAAGGAGGCGTAACGCATGGCAGGTTCCATGAAGGACATCAAGCTGCGCATCAAAAGCGTAGAGAGTACCATGCAGATCACCAAGGCTATGGAGCTGGTGGCTTCCTCCAAAATGCGCCGTGCCAAGGAGCGGGTGGAGCACAGCCGCCCCTACTTTGAGACGCTGTACGAATCGCTGACCAAGATAGCGGCGGCAGACCCCCGCGCCCGCAATCCCTATCTGCGCCGGGACGACATCAAGCGGACTCTGCTGGTAGTCATCGCGGGCGACCGCGGCCTGGCCGGCGGCTATAACGCCAATGTGTTCAAGCAGGCCGACGCCGCCGAAGGCCCCGTCACCGTGCTGCCCATCGGCAAGCGCTCCGCAGAGTATTTCGCCCACCACGGGGCCGGCCTCTTCACCCCCGAGGTGCTGATGGCGGCGGATGTGTCGGTGAGCGAGTGCTTCACCCTGTCCCACCAGATAACGGAAGGCTTCCTCAAGGGCGAGTACGACGCGGTGAAGCTCTGCTACACCCGCTTTGACTCCATGATGACCCAGACGGCCACCACCCTCGAGGTGCTGCCCCTGACCATCGAGCCCACCGAGGCCCAGAAGGCTGAGGCCCGTCGGAGCCAGATCCTGTACAAACCCAGTTGCGAGGAAGTGTTCGGCGCTATCATCCCCGAGTATGTGGCTGGTGTCCTCTACGGCGCCGTGTGCGAGAGCGTGGCCAGTGAGCTGGCCGCCCGCCGCACCGCCATGGATGCCGCCACCAAGAATGCCGGCGAGATGATAGAGCATCTGAATCTGTATTACAACCGCGCCCGTCAGGCCGCCATCACGCAGGAGATCACCGAGATCGTGGCTGGTGCGGAAAATTAAAAAATGAACCAACCTCTCAGTCTCGCTATCGCTCGACAGCTCCCCTGGTAGGGGAGCCTCTGGCGAAGAGATGAAGCTTTGCGGAATGCCAAGGCCTCCCCTCGGTAGGGGAGGTGGCATCGCGCAGCGATGACGGAGAGGTTTAAGAGAAGGAGTTGTAGCCTATGTCCGAAAAACACATCGGCAAGGTGATCCAAGTCATCGGCCCGGTGCTGGACATCCAGTTCAAGGATGGAGAGCTGCCGGACCTGCTCAACGCCATCGAGATCGACAACCACGGCCAGAAGCTGGTGGTCGAGGTGGCGCAGCTGACCGGTGACAACGTCGCCCGCTGCATCGCCATGAGCAGCACCGACGGCCTGGTGCGCGGCACCGAGGCCGTGGACACCGGCGAGTCCATCAAGGTCCCCGTCGGCGACCAGTGCCTGGGCCGCGTGTTCAACCTGCTGGGTGAGCCGGTGGACAATAAGCCCGCCCCCACCCCGGAGGCTTACTGGCCCATCCATCGCCCCGCTCCCAGCTATGAGGAGCAGCAGTCCACCACCGAAATTCTGGAGACCGGCATCAAGGTCGTTGACCTCATCTGCCCCTACGCCAAGGGCGGCAAGATCGGCCTGTTCGGCGGTGCCGGTGTCGGCAAGACCGTCCTTATCCAGGAGCTGATCTACAACATCGCCACCGAGCACAACGGCTACTCGGTGTTCACCGGTGTCGGCGAGCGCACCCGTGAGGGCAACGACCTTTACGGTGAAATGACCGAGAGCGGCGTCATCAACAAGACGGCGCTGGTCTACGGCCAGATGAACGAGCCCCCAGGAGCCCGTATGCGCGTGGCACTGTCCGGCCTGACCATGGCGGAGTATTTCCGCGACGTCAAGAATCAGGACGTGCTGCTCTTCATCGACAACATCTTCCGCTTCACCCAGGCAGGCTCTGAGGTGTCGGCTCTGCTGGGCCGTATGCCCTCCGCCGTCGGCTACCAGCCTACGCTGGCTACCGAGATGGGCGCTCTGCAGGAGCGCATCACCTCCACCCGCAAGGGCTCCATCACCTCGGTGCAGGCTGTCTACGTCCCCGCCGACGACCTGACCGACCCCGCTCCTGCAACGACGTTCACCCATCTGGACGCTACCACGGTTCTGAGCCGTGACATTGCCTCTCAGGGCATCTACCCCGCTGTGGACCCGCTGGACTCCACCAGCCGTATCCTCAGCCCGGAGGTCGTGGGTCAGGAGCATTATGAAATCGCCCGTGCGGTCCAGAAGGTGTTGCAGCGCTACAAGGAGCTGCAGGACATCATCGCCATCATGGGCATGGACGAGCTGAGCGAGGATGACAAGCGCACCGTCAGCCGCGCCCGCAAGGTGCAGCGCTTCCTGAGCCAGAGCTTCCACGTTGCAGAGCAGTTCACCGGTATGCCCGGCCAGTACGTCCCGCTGAAAGAGACGCTGCGCGGCTTCCGCATGATCCTGAACGGCGAGTGCGACGACCTGCCCGAGAGCGCCTTCCTGTTCGCAGGCACCATCGACGATGTGTTCGCTAAGGCGAAGAAGGGGTAAACCATGACGACCTTTCATCTGACGGTGGTCACACCGGACGGCTGCGCCTTTGAAGGGCAGGCCGAGCGTGTGGTCTGCCGCGCCATCGACGGTGACCTTGCCATTCTGGCCAAGCACGGCGACTACTGCACCGCGCTGGGCATGGGCGAGGCCCACATCGTTGATGCCGAGGGCAGCCGCCGCCGTGCCGCCTGCATGGGCGGGATGCTCACCGTGCTGGACGGTGAGGTGCGTCTGGTAGCCACCACATGGGAGTGGGCTGAGCAGATCGACCACACCCGCGCCGAGGCCGCAAAAAAGCGCGCCGAAGAGATCCTGGCCCGCAAAGACCTCGACCGCCGCGAGTACGAGATGGCACAGGCCCGCCTCAAGCGCGCGCTGGTGCGCACCTCCATCAAGGAGTAACAGCTGAAACAAAAGCCGGAGCCCCCGCGGGGGCTCCGGCTTTTGCTGTATTAGAAGCTTTTAGAGCATATTTGCCTTCTCGATGAGGCTGCGGATGTGGTGAGCCAGCATCTCGATGGCGGTGGTGTTCTCGCCGCCGTTGGGGACGATGATGTCAGCGTTGCGCTTGCTGGGCTCAACGAAAGCCTCATGCATGGGCTTGACGGTGGTGAGGTACTGGTTGATGACGCTGTCGAGGGAGCGGCCGCGCTCCTTGACGTCCCGCACCAGACGGCGCAGGATGCGCTCATCGGCATCGGTGTCCACGAAAATTTTGTAGTCGAACATGGCGCACAGCTCCGGCTCCACGAAGGGGAGGATGCCTTCCACGATGAGGACGGGGGCCGGTTCGATGTGCTGGACCTCGTTGCTGCGGTTGTGGTCGGCGTAGTCGTACACCGGGCAGTCGATGGCGCGGCCTGCCTTCAGCTCCTGTAAGTGGTAGATGAGCAGGGCGTTGTCGAAGGCGTCCGGGTGGTCGTAGTTCAGCTTGCAGCGTTCTTCAAAGGGCAGCTCGTCGTGGCGCTTGTAGTAGCTGTCGTGGGAGATGAGACGCACCTCGTCCTCCCCGAAAAGTGCCTTGAGCCGACAGGCCAGTGTGGTCTTGCCGCTGCCGGAGCCGCCTGCGATGCCGATGATCAGATTATTCATGTTCCAAAAACCTCCGCGTGCCGATTGTTGTAGAAAAAATCCCCAGAGTAGGGTATAATATTCTTATCCTACATAATAACACACTTCGCTCTGTTTTGACAGGGCCGAATCTCTGCTGGGAGGCATTTTGATGAAAAAAATCGTTCCTGCCCCGTACATCGACCAGACTGAGCGCTGGGTCAATGGCTGCGAGAGCATCAGCAGCGTCATGCTGCTCCAGGCCGTGGGCATCGACATCGACCCGGATACCTTCATCGCCCGCGACCTGCCCCACGCCCCTTACTGGGAACAGGACGGAAAACTCTACGGCCCTGACCCGTGGCAGGTCTACCCCGGCGACCCCCACGACCACACCGGCTACGGCTGCTATTCGCCCTGTATCGTCAAGGCCCTGAACAGCGCTCTGGAGCACGAGGGCGCAGCCGACAGGTTCGAAGTCGTGGACGAGAGCGGCAAGACGGCGGCAGAGCTTTGCTCTTATATCGACGCCGGGATGCCGGTGGTGTTCTGGGCGACGCTGGATTTCCAGCCCGTGCCGGAAAAGCGCGACCACTGGCTGCTGGCCGATGGCACCGACTTTGCATGGAAGTGCAACGAGCACTGCCTGCTGCTGGTGGGCTACGATGACAAAAACTACTGGTTCAACGACCCGTGGCATGACCACGGCGTCTGCCCGCAGCCGAAGCAGCTGGTGGAGGACTGCCACGCGGCCCAGGGGCTGTTCGCCGTCACCCTCCGCCCGAAAGGAGAAGCATGAAAAAAGAAGAACTTCAGCAGAACATGAAAGACAGGATGCAGCAGTTCGAGGACGGCGGCCTCCGCCTCCTGAAAAAGGGTCAGAAGGGCATCGTCCACGCGATTTTCAGCCGCTTCGGGCTGGTGCTGCTGCTCATGCTGTTGCAGGTCGGTGTACTGTGGAGCGTGTTCCGGTGGTTCGGCGGACTGCTGCCCCATTACTTCGGCGGCAGTGTGGCCATGTCGGCCTTCATGGTGGTCTACATCCTCAACAGCGAGATGGACAACAGTGCTAAGATCACATGGATGGTCACCATCGCCATCCTGCCGGTCGTGGGCGTACCGCTGTTTTTCTACGTCAAGAGCAACATCGGCCACAACGCCCTGAAAAAGCGGGTGACCCACCTCACTGAGGAGGCCCGGGGCTTACAGCCCCAGCCACTGGCTGCGGCCCAGGAGCTGGCCGAAGCCGACCCCGGCGCGGCCTCGCTGGCGCGGTATCTCCACGGAAAGGGCGGCGGCTTCTCGGTCTACAGGAACACGGAAGTTACCTACTTCCCCGGCGGCGAGGCCAAGTTCGAAGAGCTGCTGCGCCAACTGGAAAAGGCCGAGAAGTACATCTTCCTCGAGTACTTCATCATCGACGAGGGCCTCATGTGGGGCAAGATCCTCGAAGTGCTGGCCCGCAAGGCCGCTGAGGGCGTGGACGTCCGGGTGATGTACGATGGCACCTGCGAGTTCACCACCCTGCCCCGGGATTACCCCAGCCGCCTCGAAAAGCTGGGCATCCAGTGCCGGGTGTTCTCGCCGGTGCAGCCCTTTGTCTCGACCCATTATAATTACCGCGACCACCGGAAAATTCTCGTCATTGATGGCAAGGTGGGTTTTACCGGCGGCGTGAACCTCGCCGACGAGTACATCAACCACATCGAGAAGTATGGCCGCTGGAAGGACGCCGCCGTCATGCTGGAAGGCGAGGCTGTCCGACCGCTGACCATCCTCTTCCTCGAGATGTGGAGCATCCTCCGGGAGCCGGAGTTTGAGAAGTTCCTCTCCGTGCCGCCCCACTCCGTCCCGGCGAAGGGGTTCGCGGCCCCTTACGGCGATTGCCCGCTGGACGGTGAGCGGGTGGGGGAGATGGTCTATATCGACCTGCTCAACCGCGCCAAGCGCTACATCCACATCATGACGCCCTACCTCATCCTCGACGGCGAGCTGGAAACGGCCCTCAAGTTCGCGGCAGAGCGGGGCGTGGACGTCCACCTCATCCTGCCCCATGTGCCGGATAAGAAGTTCGCCTATGCGCTGGCGAAGACGCACTACAAGTCTCTGCTGGACTCGGGCGTGAAGATCAGCGAGTGGCTGCCCGGTTTCGTCCACGCGAAGGTCTTTGTGGTGGACGACAGCGAGGCCGTGGTGGGTACCATAAACCTCGACTACCGCAGCCTCTACCACCACTTCGAGAATGCGGTCTGGATGAAGGATACCGCCTGCATCCCCGCCATCGAGAAGGATTTCCAGAAGACGCTGGAATTCTGCCGCGACGTCGAGCCCACCCGGGAGAGCATCTGGGAGGGCAAAGTGCTGCTCCATCTGGCAGGAATTTTACTGAAAGTTATTGCACCATTACTGTAAAACAAAGGGGAATGCCGTTCGGCATTCCCCTTTGTTTTACAAATAATCCTTATCCATCGAGAAGCCCCGGCCGCTGACCTCGGTGACATGGCTCACGATGAGGAAGCAGGTGGGGTCGATGCTGTGGGCCAGCTTTTCCAGCCGGGGCAGTTCCCGGTTGGACACGATGCTCAGAAGCACGGCGCTGGACTCGTGGGTGTAGCCGCCCTCGCCGTGGAGGATGGTCACGCCCCGGTCCAGCTGCTCGAGGATGGCGGCACAGATGGCGTCGGACTGGCTGCTGATGATCTTTACCTCGGTGCGGCTGGCACCCATCATCAGCATCTTATCCATGACGATGGTGTGGATGAGCACCATCACAATGCCGTACAGCACCTGCGGCATCGGGCTGAACACAGCCTGCATCAGCAGGACCATGATGTCGAAAGCCAGCATGGTGGCCGACACCGGCAGCTTGAACCATTTGTTGAGCACCAGCGGCGGGATGTCGAGGCCGCCGGTGGATGCACCGGAGCGGATGACGATGCCCAGTGAGACGCCGATGCCGAGGCCCGCAAAGACGGTGCAGAGGAAGATGTCCTCCGTCAGCACCCGGCCATTCGCCATCCCCTCGAACAGGGCGAGGAAGGCGGGGCTGAGAACACTGCTGGCCAGCGTATTGAGGGCGAAGGCCCGGCCCAGGACCACCCAGCCCCAGACCAGCATGGCGAGGTTGATGAAGAACAGCAGCCCCGAGACGGGCAGGCCCGTCAATCGCCCGATGGCCAGTGCGATGCCGGTCGCGCCGCCGGTGATGAGGCCCGCCGGCTCGAGGAACAGCGCAACGGCCAGCGAGTAGAGCGCGTTGCCGAAGATGATGGAAGCCCAGTTCCAGATAAGCTGCTTCCAGTGCGGATTCTGATTCATAGCGTTTCCTCCCATATCCCTTCTATCATACCGGAAAACGGTAAAAAAATCCACGCCCGGCGGCCTGCCGGAGCGTGGATTTTTGTTCATTTGACAGATGAAAGTTTGATTTTTTACTCTTCGTCCAGCAGGCGCAGGCCGGCAGTGTCGGTGACGGGCAGCGAGAAGACGATGGAGCCGGCCTTTTTGTCGGCGTTGTCCATGATGGCTTTCATGATGGCGTTCTTCTCGGAAGTGCGGCTGACGATGAGCACCAGCTCTTTTTCGTTCACGAGGTCGATGCCCATGAACCTGGCCGCGCCCTCCATGCCGGTGCCTTTGGCGTGGATGACGGTGCCGCCGCCGGCTCCTGCGGCCCGGGCCGCGTCCATGATAGAGCCGGTGTAGCCCTGATTAGCGATGACCAGCAGCAGGTCGTAACGGGTATCTTTCAAGGTGCTTTCCTCCTTCAGCTCAAGGGTCTGGTGTTCGGTGAGGAACAGCAGGGCGCGTTTGCCGCCGATGCTGCTTACCGGGACGATGAATGCAATGCCGGTACCCGGCACATCAATGCGCATCTGGCGGCGCAAGGCTTTCTGGATGCGGGGCCAGCTGTCCGCTGTGATGATGGCAAAGAGCACAGCTTTTTCGGTCTTTTCCAGCCCGAGGGTGGAAAGCGTCTCCTGAACGGCGGTGCCGGCACCCACAGTGCGCAGACTGACATCGACGCCGAAGCTTTTATACAGCTTCAGAAAGGCGTCTGTCGTGGGGCGGTCGGTGATGGTGACCAGCCAGTAAAGCGTATTCACGGCAAAGCCTCCTTACAGTTCGATGATGGCGTCGTCCGGCAGTTCGGCCAGCAGGGCGGCAGTATCCAGCAGGGGCTGGGCGCTGCGGGCCTTGCGGGTCTTGAGCTGGGCCACAAGGCCCATGAGCTGGACGGTGATGAGGGGCGTCATGGCGACCATGGCCACCACGCCGAAGGCGTCGGTGACGATGTTGCCGCCTACGGCGATGCAGGCACCCTGCGCCAGCGGCAGCAGGAAGGTGGCCGTCATGGGACCGGAGGCCACGCCGCCGGCGTCAAAGGCGATGGCGGTGTAGAGCTTCGGCACCACAAAGGAGATGCTGATGGCGAAGAGGTAGCCCGGGATGAGGAACCACAGAATCGAGATGCCGGTGAGGACGCGCACCATCGCAAGGCCCACCGAGAGGGCAACGCCGGCCGAGAGGGCCGCGCCCATCGTCCCGGCGGAGATGGCACCGTCGGTGACTTCTTCGACCTGTTTGTTGAGGACATAGACCGCCGGCTCGGCCCGGACGATAAAGTAGCCGATGAGCATCCCGATGGGGATGAGCAGCCACCGGCTGCTCTGGCCGCCCAGGACCTGACCGAGGTAGTTGCCGGCGGGCATGAAGCCGATGTTCGCCCCGGTGAGGAAGAGCACGAGGCCGATGTAAGTATAGACGAGGCCTACGCCGATGCGGCCCAGCGTCCGCCGGTCGATGTGAAGGGCGGCGAGCTGGAAGATGCCGAACATCACGACGATGGGCAGCAGGGAAGTGGCAATCTCGTGCAGATAGGTGGGCAGGCCCTCGCTGAACAGCTGCCACAGCTCCACCGAGTCGCCCACTTCGGGGATGACCGGCGGCACGTAGCTGCTCTCGCTGGCATTGAAGACGATGCCGAGGATGAGGACGGCGAGGATGGGACCTACGGAGCAGAGGGCTACGAGGCCGAAGCTGTCGTCCGCTGCATGGCGGTCGGAGCGGATGGCCGACACACCGACGCCCAGCGCCATGATGAAGGGGACGGTCATGGGGCCGGTGGTGACGCCGCCGGAGTCGAAGGCCACGGCCAGAAACTCTTTCGGCACAAATGCAGCCAGAAGGAAGATGGCAGCGTAAAAGATGACCAGCAGCCGGGGCAGCGGGATGCCCAGCAGCATACGCAGGAAGGCCATGACGAGGAAGATGCCCACGCCCGCAGCCACCGAGAGGATGAGGGTCATGTTGGGGATGGAGGGTACCTGATTGGCAAGCACCTGTAAGTCAGGCTCTGAGATGGTGATAAGGAAGCCCAGCAGGAAACCCACGCCGATGATGAGAAAAAGGTTCTGGCTTCGGGTGAGCATGGAGCCGACCCGCTCGCCCATGGGGGTCATGCTCATCTCGGCACCCAGAGTGAAGAACATGATGCCGACGATGATCATGGCAGCGCCCAGCAGAAAGCAGAGCAGGATGCTCGGAGAAACAGGGGCGATGCTGAAACAGAGCACCAGCACGATGGCCGCGATGGGCAGGACGGCCTGCAGTGCCTCCAGCAGCTTCTCCCGAAGTTTGGGGATGGATGATTTGATAATGATGTCCACCAGCCTTTCCCGCCCAGAAGCAGTGCCGCCGGGCGTTGGAATTGAGAGATATTTCCTTATCAAGTATACAAAAACAGACAAAAGTCCGTCAACAAAAGAGCGGCTAAGATTGGCAAAGAAACAGAAATGTTACAAAAAGAAAAGGCTGCCGCGCTTTTGCACAGCAGCCTTGGAGATCAGGATTTAGATGCCCTGCTTTGCCAGAACGTCAGAAGTCGGGGTGGAGAACACCGGAATATCGGCGTAGGGGTCGGGAGTGTTGTCGGCGGGCAGAGCCTTCATGTAGGCGTCCATGGACTCGGCCACCTTCTTGGCGATGGCCACGGCCTCCACGACGGTGCGCGCGCCCATGACGGCGTCGCCGCCGGCGAACACGCCCTCGCGGGTGGTGCTGCCGTCCTCGTTGACAGTGAGCAGGCCGCGCTGGTTGGTCTCGATGCCGGTGGTGGTCTTGACGAGGGAGTTCTCAGAACCCTGGCTCACCGAGACGATGACGCCGGTGTGGGGATAGAAGGTCTCGCTGCCCTCTACCTGGGTGAACTTGCCGTCCTCGCCCTTCACGGTGTCGCGGCAGATGATGCCGTTCTCACGGATCTCCACCGGAGCCTTGCAGAAGCGGAAGCCCACGCCCTCGAGCTTGGCGTACCGCACTTCATGCTCGGAAGCGCTGATGCACTCCTCGTCGCGGCGGGCGTAGCAGGTGACGTGGCGTGCGCCGTTGCGGATGGCAGTGCGGGCGCAGTCCATGGCGGAGTTGCCCACGCCGATGACGGCGATGTCGTCGCCCAGCTGGAAGGCCTTGGAGTTGGCCAGATAGTCGATGCCGAAGGCCGCGTTGCCCAGCGTCTCGCCCTTGATGTGCATGGCGTTGGCCTTCCACAGACCAGCGCCGATAAAGACGCTCTTGTAGCCGTCCCGGAAGAGGTCGTCGATGGTGATGGTCTTGCCGATGGCGGTATTGGGGCGGACGTGGATGCCCTTCAGCTCGAGGTGGCGGTACTGGAAGTCGTCCAGCACGCTGTCGGGCAGGCGGTAGTTGGGGATGCCGTACCGCATGACGCCGCCGATCTTGTCGCGGGCGTCGAAGATGGTGACATCGTAACCCCAGCGTGCCAGCAGGACGGCGACGGTCAGGCCCGCAGGGCCGGAGCCGACGACAGCGGCCTTCATGCCGTTCCTGGGGGCGGGGCCGGAAGTCATCTTGTTGGCGTAGGTGGTGGAGATGTAGTCCTCGATGATGGAGAAGTGGACGGGGTCGTGGCTGGGCATCCGGTTGCGGATGCAGTGGCCCTCGCACTGGTTCTCGTGGTTGCACACGAGGCTGCACACAGTGGTCAGGGGGTTGTTTTCAAACAGCATCCGGCCGGCGTCGTCGAGGTGATTGTCCTTGAGCAGGCGGATGACCTCGGGAATGTTGGTGTGGATGGGGCAGCCCTGCTGGCACATCGGCTTTTTGCAGCCGAGGCAGCGGTTGGCTTCGTCCAGAACGTGAAGTGCCATGGTTCCTCCTTGTGCCTGTCGAACAGGCGGCGTTGTATACAAGTATCTTTACTATAATACACCGAAACTGCCTCGGCATACAAGTGCCGAAATGACAAAATTTGCAGAAAAATTTCTGTCATTACGTCAAAAAGATATTTTTTTGACGAAGTAGACCGCCCATTGCCTCGGGTGAAACGCGGCAGAGCGTACCAAAATCGGCGGCGGCAAGCTGCGCCTCAGCCATCCGAGCGGAGGCACCGCCTGATCCCCGCAGACGGGCCAGCGAGTGGGAGACAGGGAGGGTGCAATTTTTTAATAAAGGAAGGGCGTCCTTCTTCCCTCCCAGCAGGTGGAGATAGGGCGGAAGGGCGGGGAGACTGTCGGCGGTGCAGCCCAGCGCGGCGTCCATGGCGAGGCGGCGCATCCGCGCCCGGGGGTAGCGGACGGTGGTGAGAGCGTCCAGCAGTTCGTCGTAGGTGGTGCTGGTACGGACGGCGGCTTCCAGACGGTGCTCCAGCCCTTCGGAGACGCCGCGGATGTCTGCAAAGGGCGCTTTGCCCCGGCAGGCAGACCGGAGAAGGGCCAGCTCGCACCGCCCGGCGGCGGAAAAATCGGTGTACTGCCCGGCGGCGTAAGCCTCCTGATAAAGCGGGAAGACCGCCTCGGGAACGTAAGGCGCGACGGCGTCCGCTCCGCCCTCGGCCCAGAGCTTGCGAAGTGCGCTGGCGCTGGCGAACTGCCCGTGGGCAGAGTGGAGCGCCTCACCGTGGTTCGCGCCTTGCCGGGGCAGGGGATAAGCCTCCATCCGAGGCGCAAGGCTGCGGATGGCCCGGCAGTATTCGACAGCGAGGTTGTTGTTGGGCTTGTCCAGCAGGGCGGCGACCCGCTCGTCAGATGCAAGCTCCGCCGCGGCGGCCTGCCGCGCGGCGGCGAAGCTCCGTGCGCCGCCCGCAAGCTGGGCTTTCAGGGCGGCGCGGTAGGAGTCGCTGTCAAGAAGCTCGGCGGCCTCCATCAGAAGGGCCGCGTCGGGCGTCTCGGCACCGAACACCAGACCGTCACACCCAGCGGCGGCAAGCAGCGCCACGCCCGCCCGGGCGAACGCCTCTGCCCCCGCGCAGGCACAGGGAGCAGGCAGGGCAAACACAAGGTCAGCCCCGCAGGTGAGGGCGGACCGGGTGCGGACAGCTTCAGGCAGGAGGGGCAGCGCCCCTCGCTGCACCAGCGAACAGCTCATGGCGACGGCAACGTGCTCTGCACCCAGCGCTTTTGCCTGCGCCAGCTGCCATGCGTGGCCGTTGTGGAAGGGGTCGTATTCGGCGATGATACCGGCAAATTTCATGGCGTGACCTCAAAAGTTTGTGAAATATCTGTCATACTGCATGGAGAACTGGGGCAGAATGACAGGATTCTGGGCAGGATGTACAAAAAGCCCGGGGACTTCGTGGCAGGCTTTGCCGCCATTGCGGCTTGAAAACCGGCCGACCCTATTATATAATAATTCTAGGAATCTGTAAAATTCTGCCCTTTCGGGGGTGGACAAAAACATATCTGGAGGAAACAAGAAGATGAAAATTCTGGTTATCAACTGTGGTTCTTCTTCCCTGAAATATCAGCTCATCGATATGGACGGTGAGAAGGTGCTGTGCAAGGGTCTGTGCGAGCGCATCGGCATGGAGAGCAGCATGATCACCCATGAAGCTAACGGCCACAAGGCTACCACTCCCGCGATCTTCCCCACCCACACCGAGGCTTTTGCTGAGGTCGTGAAGAAGATGACCACCGGCGAGGGCAAGTGCATCGACGATGTCAGCGAGATCAGCGCCATCGGCCACCGCGTCGTCCACGGCGGTGAGAAGTTCAAGGCCAGCTGCCTGATCACCGACGAGGTCATCAACACCATCCGTGAGCTGAGCCCCCTGGCTCCTCTGCACAACCCCGCAGGCATCCTCGGCATCGAGGCAGCCCGCAAGGTCTTCGGCAACGTCCCGATGGTCGCTGTCTTCGACACCGCTTTCCACAGCACCATGCCCCCGAAGGCTTATATGTACGCCATCCCCTATGAGTACTATGAGAAGTACGGCGTCCGCCGCTACGGCTTCCACGGCACCAGCCACAAGTATGTTGCTCACAAGGCTGCTGAGTACCTCGAGGAGCCCATTGAGCGCCTGAAGCTCATCACCTGCCATCTGGGCAACGGCTCCTCCATCGCCGCTGTCGATCAGGGCAAGGTCGTTGATACCTCCATGGGAATGACCCCGCTGGCCGGCCTGATGATGGGTACCCGCTGCGGCGACCTGGACCCCTCTGTGGTCAACTACCTGAAGTACACCCTGAACATCACCGGCCACGAGCTGGACGAGATCCTGAACAAGAAGTCCGGCCTGCTGGGCATCTCCGGTGTTTCCAGCGACAAGCGTGACGTCGAGGAGGCTGCTCTCCACGGCAACAAGCGCGCTCAGCTGGCTTCTGACATGCTGAACTACCAGATCAAGAAGGTCGTCGGCAGCTACATCGCAGCTATGGGCGGTGTGGACGCCATCGTCTTCACCGGCGGCATCGGCGAGCACGACGAGATCGCCCGTGCAAAGGTCTGCCACCACATGGATTGGCTGGGCATCCGCATCGATACCGAGAAGAACGAGCATCCCGTGGGCGATGTCTGCGACATCACCGCCTGGGGCGCCAAGGTCCGCACTCTGGTCATCGCTACCGACGAGGAGCTGATGATCGCCCGCGACACCAAGGAAGTCCTCGAGAAGTAATCTCTGCATTTAAGGCATTCAAGGCCGCACCGCTCCCCCAAAGGGCGGTGTGGCCTTTTTGCTGTTTTGCACGAGCAAAGACCGTCTTATTATGCCGAATGCACAAAAAAGCGGACGAGGGGTTGTTTTTTGGTTGACAAATCAAAAAAAGAACGGTACAATAAGGGAGTCCTCAGCTAGAGGACGTTTACTCATTCAAGCCCCTGGTAAGCTTACGATCAGCGCTATGGTCCCTAAAAACCAAAGGTATGGTTACAATCCTTCCGTGGGCAAGAACTAAACAAAGAGGAGATACTACTATGTTCGAAGACAAGACTTTAGTTTGCAAGGACTGCGGCAAGGAGTTTGTTTGGACTGCTGGTGAGCAGGAGTTCTACGCATCTCGCGGCTTTGAGAACCAGCCCCAGCGCTGCAAGCCCTGCCGTGATGCCCGCAAGAACGGCGGCGCACGCAGCAACGGCGGTGAGCGCCAGATGTTCGACGCGGTCTGCGCAGCTTGCGGCAAGGCTTGCAAGGTTCCCTTCCAGCCCCGTGAGGACCGTCCGGTCTACTGCTCTGACTGCTTCGCTCGCATGAAGCAGAACTAAGCGCTGATTCTACAATCTGAAGCTTAACGGCCCCCGCACTGCTTGCAGTGCGGGGGCTTTTTTCAATTACTACTTGAAATATAGGATATGATTGGGGTATATTATAGCTGAGCGCCGCAAAGGCGCATCGTAAGAGACAGAAAGGACAACTACCATGTTTGATATTTTCAATATGCTCAAGAAGGACGAAGCCAAGGCTGTGAAGCAGGTCACCCGTGAGACCATCATCGGCGACATTCTGGATATGGACCAGAGCACCGCTCCCTACTTCATGGAGATCGGTATGCACTGCCTGGGCTGCCCCGCCTCCCGCGGCGAGAGCATCGAGGAAGCCTGCGAGGTCCACGGTGTGGATTGTGACGAGCTGCTGGAGAAGCTGAACGCTCATCTGGCCTCCAAGAAGTCCTGAGTGCTGCCGACACTGGATGCGCGTCTGAGCGCTGCCGCTGAGCTGGTGCGCCCCGGTGAGCCGGTGGCCGACATCGGCTGCGACCACGGCAAGCTGACGGCGGTGCTGGCCGCTTCGGGGAAGTACCCCAAAGTCATCGGGGCCGACCTGCGCCCCGGCCCGCTGGCAAAGGCAGAACAGACGCTGGAATATGCCGGATGCAAAGACCGCGCTGAGCTGAGGCTCGGCGACGGTCTTTCTGTGTTGTCTCCGGGCGAGGTGAGCACCATCGTGCTGGCGGGCGTCTCGGCCCAGACAACGTGGGAGATCATAGAGAAAGCCCCGTGGGTATCTGCGCCGGGCGGACCTCGCCTTGTGATGGTGCCAGCCACCCGCCACAGCGATCTGCGCCGCTGGCTGTGGGAACATGGCTTCGCCCTCGCGGCCGACCGGCCGGTGCAGGCAGCGGGCCGCTGGTATGCGGTCATGGCCGCCGAGTACACCGGCGAGGTGAAAACGCCCACGTTCCAAGAGTGCCTGTTCGGCCTCACCGGCCAGTGGCCGGAGGGGGAAGGCTACGCCGCATGGCAGAAAGCCAAGCTGCCTCGCCTCCGCCTCGGTGTGCCGGACGGCACAGAGCTGGCGAAAGAGATGGATGAACTGATAAAAGGGGAGAGCAAAGCATGACGACGGTACAGCAGATATACGAAGAGATGCAGCGCATCGCGCCGCTGGCTCTGGCCGAAAGTTGGGACAATCCTGGCCTGCTGGTAGACTGCGGCGGCGAGGTGTCCCGTGTGCTGGTGACGCTGGACATCACCCCCGAGGTGGTGGAAGAGGCCGCCCGGAAGGGCTGCGGGCTCATCGTGTCCCACCACCCGGTCATCTTCTCGCCCCTCAAAAAGCTGAGTGGGCAGGACGTGGCCTTCCAGCTGGTGAAAAACGGTATCTCGGCGATTTGTATGCATACGAATCTCGATGCCGCCGAGGGCGGCGTCAATGAGGTGCTGGCCGGTATCTTTGGGATGCGGGAGATGGAAGCGTTCGCCGAGGGCTGCGGCCGTGTGGGCAGAATTGAGCCCGTCACAGTTCCCGAGCTGGCAAAAAAGGCGCAGAAAGAGCTTGCCTCCCGCTGCAATCAGCCGTTCAATGGCCCTGCGGTGCAGGTCAAGTTCGCCGACACCGGCAAGGTGGTGCGGCGGCTGGCCGTCATCAGCGGTGCAGGCGGAAGCCTCTTTGAGGACGCCATTGGACGGGGTGCGGATTGCCTGCTGACCGGCGAGGCCAACCACCACCACGCCATCGACGCAAAGCGTCTGGGGCTCTCGCTCATCGCAGCGGGCCACTACGCTACGGAGTTCCCGGTGACGGCGGCAGTGGCGGAGAAGCTGCGCACGGCCTTTCCGGAGCTGGAAATCCTTGTGAGCGAGGATGCCCGGGACCCCTATACTTATTTATAATACAAAGAAGCAGATCGGCAGGGCTGGACAGGTCTTGCCGATCTGCAAAAAACGAGGTAATATAAATGGCATTGGATGCCGCGACACTGGCGCTGACGGCGGCGGAGCTGAAGACCACGCTGGCTGACGCCAAAATCGCAAAACTGTTTGAGCCGACCCGCGACGAGCTGGTCATCACCCTGCGCACCCGTACGGAGACTTACAGCCTGCTGCTGTCGGCCCGGAGCGGCTCAGCGCGAGTCTGCCTGACCGAGGAGAGCTTCGAAAACCCCGAGACGCCGCCTTCTTTCTGTATGCTGATGCGCAAGCATCTCACCGGTGGGCGTCTGCTGGATGTCCGGATGGAGCCGGGCGACCGAATCGTCTACTTCGAGTTCCAGTGTACCAACGAGATGGGCGACCTTGTGCGCAACATCCTCTGCGCCGAGCTGATGGGCCGTTACTCCAATCTGGTGCTGGTGCAGAACGGCAAGATCATCGATGCCCTCAAGCGGGTGGATTTCGAGGACAGCGATGTCCGTCAGCTCCTGCCCGGCCTGCCCTACACGACGCCCCCCAAGCCTGCCCGGCCTGATTTTCTGGCCGTCAGCTCGGCGTCCATCGTGGCGGCGGCCTGCGAGCGCGATCTGCCGGTGGCAGACGCCCTGAACAAAACGGTGGCCGGTGTCGGACCGGTGGTCTGCCGCGAGGCCGCATGGCGCGCCTTTGACGGAGAACATCTGCTGGCCAACGAGCTGACGGAGGCCCAGAAGGTCCGGCTGATGGCGGCCATCGACGAGTTGAAAGAGATCTACGACGCGGGCGGCTGTCCGTGCAGCGTCACCGCTCCGGACGGCAAGCCTGTGGAGTACACCTTCTTCCGCCCCCAGCAGTATGGCGAGAAATATCTCGTCAAGGAGTGGCCCTCCTTCAACACGATGCTGGAAGGCTATTACGCCGAGAAAGACCGCGCCGAGCGCCTGCGCACCAAGAGCAAGGAACTCCACAAAGCCGTCCACAATATGTACGAGCGTGCCGTCCGCAAGCAGGCGGCCCGTCAGGAAGAGCTTGCCGCCAGCGGCAAGAGCGATAAGCTCCGCCTCTACGGCGAACTGCTGTCGGCCAACCTCTACCTCGCCGAAAAGGGCATGAAGAGCATCACTGTGCCGAACTGGTACGATGAGGGCAAAGAGGTCACGATCCCGCTCGATTTGCGGTTCAGTCCCAGCCAGAACGCGCAGAATTTCTTCAAGAACTACAAGAAGAAGCAGACTGCAGCCCGGATGCTGGTGGACCTGCTGGCCGAGGGCGAGAAGGAGATCGCCTATCTGGAAACGGTGCTCTACGAGGTGGAGACGGCTTCCGGCGAGGCGGCGCTGAACGAGATACGCGCCGAGCTCAAGAGCCAGGGCTATCTGAAATACTACAAACAGCGCGACAAGCGCCAGAAGCCCGCCGATTTCCTCCGCTTCACGTCCAGCGACGGCTTCGAGATCCTGGTAGGCCGCAACAACGCCCAGAACGACAAGCTCACCCTCCACACGGCCCGGGGCAAGGATCTGTGGTTCCATGTTCAGAAGGCCCCCGGCAGCCACGTTGTGGTCATGAGCCGGGGCGAGGACATCCCCGACACCACCAGGCAGGAGGCTGCAGAGCTGGCTGTCGTGTATTCCAGCACCTTCAAGGCCGGTGCCGCCGCCAAGGTGGCCGTGGACACCACCGAGGTGAAGAACATCTGGAAAGCCAACGGGGCAAAGCCCGGCATGGTGCTCTACGAGGTGTATACCACCGTGTACGTCACCCCGAGAGAGAAGCTTCTGGATGAGCTGAAAGCAAACGCGAAAAAATGACCCGATTTGAGCCGCTGTGCGTCTGCATGGCGGCTTTCTTCAAAAAGGCTAAAACACGTTGCACTTCCCGCTCGTCTTTTGTCGCCGCCGGACGGAGAGATTTTTAGTATAAAACGACCTGAGAACGGGCATTCTATCCCCTGAGCGGGGTTTTCCACAGAAAAAACTGCCACCCGATTGTGCATTCTGCACAGAAAATCTCCCGGGAGATGAAACAGAGCAAATAAAAAAGAAAATCTGCGTTTTTTCGAAAAAACACTTGCCAAATGCACGAAGATGTGATAGAATATCTCTCGGCTGCAAAGGGCTTGTGCGATACAAGTCGTGCAGGCCAGCGATATGCGTAGATGCGGGAGGTTGTCATCCGGCGATAGCTGAGATGGGTTATTTCCGCGGAGTATGTCCGATCTTAGAACCGGGCGAAAGAATTACTGACAGCGATGGAATACGTTCCCTCGGCAGGGCGACCTGCGAAACGGGCGGAACCAATGTTCGGATTTGATTTGCTAATATATTTCCGGGAGAACTGCCGAGCGGTTCACCGGTTTTTCTAGTGCCAAATCGAGGAACACCCGGAACTGTGTAGAGCAATTTATCGGCTCGCCTAGGGCAAAACAATTTTTCAGGAGGCGTAAGCAATGGCAGTCAAAGAGAAAATCAGAATCCGTCTGCAGAGCTATGATGCTCAGCTGATCGATGCCGCAGCAGAGAAGATCGTGGAGACCGCAAAGCACACTGGTGCCCGCGTGTCCGGCCCCATCCCCCTGCCCACCGATCGTGAGATCGTTACCGTTCTGCGCGCTACCCACAAGTACAAGGATAGCCGCGAGCAGTTCGAGAGCCGCACTCATAAGCGTCTGATCGACATTCTGAAGCCGTCCAACAAGACGGTCGAGGCTCTGATGAGCCTCCAGCTCCCCGCTGGCGTGGACATCGAGATCAAGCTGTAAAAGACACTCGATCAAATTCGATGCCCTCGTTTCCCGAGGGGTCATGTTGGCAGTGACGTGCGCTGCCAACCAATAACCTTTACAGGAGGAAAAGAAAATGGTTAAAGGCATTATCGGCAAGAAAGTCGGTATGACTCAGCTGTTCGATGAGAGCGGCAAGGTCATTCCCGTGACCGTCATCGAGGCTGGTCCCTGCACCGTCGTGCAGAAGAAGACCGTCGAGAGCGATGGTTATCAGGCTGTCCAGCTGGGCTTCGGCGAGGTTTCCGCCAAGAAGGTCAACAAGGCAGCTGCAGGCCACTTCAAGAAGGCAAATGTTGCCCCCAAGAAGACCCTGCGCGAGTTCCGTCTGGAAGATGTCTCCGCAATGAACGTCGGCGATGTGCTGAAGGCTGATGTCTTCGCAGCTGGCGACAAGGTGGACGTCGTGGGCGTCTCCAAGGGCAAGGGCTACCAGGGCGTTATCAAGCGCTACGGTCAGCACCGTCTGCGTGAGAGCCACGGCACCGGTCCTGTTGCTCGTCATGCAGGTTCCAACGGTTCCACTTCTACCCCTGCTCGCGTGTTCCCCGGCAAGCGCCTGCCCGGCCACATGGGCTTTGTGCGCGTCACCGTGCAGAACCTGACTGTTGTCAAGGTTGACACCGAGAACAATCTGATCGCTG
This sequence comes from Faecalibacterium longum, assembly GCF_040094125.1. Classification (NCBI taxonomy): domain Bacteria; kingdom Bacillati; phylum Bacillota; class Clostridia; order Eubacteriales; family Oscillospiraceae; genus Faecalibacterium; species Faecalibacterium longum. The sequence continues at coordinate 37,236 of NZ_JBBNIH010000124.1, read as the reverse complement.
TCAAGGGTGCGGTCCCCGGTTCCAAGGGCACCATCGTCACTCTGGCCAACAGCGTGAAGGCGTAAGGAGGAAAGCTACAATGGCAAAGTTTAACGTAGTCGATATGAACGGTCAGCATGTTAGCGAGATCGAGCTTTCCGACGCCGTGTTCGGTATCACCCCGAACGAGAAGGCTGTCCACATTGCTGTGGTGAACTTCCTGGCCAACCAGCGTCAGGGCACCCAGAACACCAAGATCCGCATGGAAGTTTCCGGCGGCGGCAAGAAGCCCTGGCGCCAGAAGGGCACCGGCCACGCTCGTCAGGGTTCCATCCGTGCACCGCAGTGGACTCACGGCGGCGTCGCTCTGGGCCCCAAGCCCCGCAGCTACAACTACCACATCAACAACAAGGTCAAGCGCCTGGCTCTGCTGAGCGTCCTGTCCGACAAGGCTGCCAATGGCAACATGGTCGTTGTTGATAAGTTCGCCTGCGACGAGTACAAGACCAAGACTGTTGTCTCCATGCTGAACGCCGTCGGCGCTGGCAAGAAGAACCTGCTGGTCAATGAGACTGTCGATGCAAAGTTCGTCAAGAGCGCTGGCAACATCGCTGGCGTCAAGACCACCTTCGCAGGCAGCGTGAACACCTACGATGTGCTGAACGCCGACAAGCTGATCATCAGCGTCGACGCAGCGAAGAAGCTCGAGGAGGTGCTTGGCTAATGAAAACCGCACATGATATTATCCTGAAGCCGGTCATTACCGAGAACTCCATGGCCGGTATCGCTGACAAGAAGTACACCTTCAAGGTCGCTACCGATGCTACCAAGGTCGAGATCGCTCAGGCTGTCGAGGTCCTGTTCCCCGGCGTCAAGGTCTCCAAGGTCAACACCATCTCTGTCCGCGGTCGTTTCCGCCGTCAGGGTATGCATGCTGGTTACACCGCCGCTTCCAAGAAGGCGATCGTGACCCTGACCAAGGACTCCAAGGAGATCGAGTTCTTCAACAGCATGGTCTGATAGAACCCACCGAGGGTTCCTCTATGGGGATATGACCCCGATAATAATTCATAAGATAAACAAAGGAGAATAGCACAATGGCTATCAAAAAGTATGGCCCCACTACTCCGGGCCGCCGCGGCATGACCGTCACGGATTACAGCGTCCTGTCCAAGGTCGCTCCCGAGCGCAGCCTGCTGGAGCCCATGAAGAAGCACAGCGGCCGCAATAACACCGGTCGTATCACCGTCCGTCATCAGGGCGGCGGCAACCGCACCAAGTATCGTGTCATCGACTTCAAGCGTCAGAAGACCGATATGCCCGCTACCGTCAAGACTCTGGAGTACGATCCGAACCGCAGCGCATTCATCGCTTTGGTCGAGTACACTGACGGTGTCAAGAACTACATCATCGCTCCCGACGGCCTGAAGGTCGGCGATGTTGTCATCAGCGGCAAGGGCGCCGACATCAAGCCCGGCAACTGCCTGCCCTTCGAGAACATCCCCGTCGGTACCATCATCCACAACATCGAGCTGTATCCTGGCCGCGGCGCTCAGCTGGTTCGTTCCGCTGGCAACATGGCTCAGCTGATGGCTAAGGAGAATGGCTACGCTCTGGTTCGTCTGCCCTCTGGTGAGATGCGCAATGTGCCTGTCAACTGCACCGCAGTTATCGGCCAGGTCTCTAACATCGACCACGAGAACGTCAACCTCGGCAAGGCTGGCCGTAAGCGCCACATGGGCGTCCGTCCCGGCAGCCGTGGTACCGTCATGAACCCCTGCGACCACCCCCACGGCGGTGGCGAGGGCCGCGCACCTGTTGGCCACTCCGGTCCTATGACTCCCTGGGGCAAGCCTGCTCTGGGTCTCAAGACTCGCAAGCATCATAAGCGCTCCGATAAGCTCATCGTGAAGCGTGCTAAGTAAGAGAGGAGTTTAAGACAATGGGTAGAAGCATTAAAAAAGGTCCTTTCGTCCAGGCTGCTCTTCTGAAGCACGTTGAAGCTATGAACGCTTCCGGCAAGAAGCAGGTCATCAAGACCTGGAGCCGCGCCTCCACGATCTTCCCCGAATTCGTTGGTCACACCTTTGCCGTCCACGACGGCCGCAAGCATGTGCCTGTGTACGTGACCGAGGACATGGTTGGCCACAAGCTGGGTGAGTTCGTTCCCACCCGTACCTTTAAGGGCCACACCGGTAATTCGAAGTAAGAGAAGGAGGAACACAACATGGAAGCTCGGGCAATTCTTCGTTATGCCCGCATTAGTCCTCGTAAGGTGTCCATCGTTATGGATCTGATCCGTAACAAGCCCCTGGACGAAGCGCTGGCAATCCTGCAGTACACCCCGAAGGCCGCTTGTGAGCCCCTTCTGAAGCTGGTGAAGTCTGCAGCCGCAAATGCGGAAAACAACTTCAATATGGACAAGAACAACCTCTACGTCGCCGAGTGCTACGTCTGCCCCGGCCCGACGCTGAAGCGCATGATGCCTCGTGCACAGGGCCGCGGCTACCGCATCCTGAAGCGCACCAGCCACATGACCGTTGTTCTGAAAGAGAAAGAGTAAGGAGGGAAAACAATGGGCCAGAAAGTAAATCCGCACGGCATTCGTGTCGGCGTTATTAAAGACTGGGACAGCCGCTGGTTTGCCTCCAAGAAGGATTTCAGCGATAACCTCGTCGAGGATCACAAGATCCGCACTGAGCTGAAGGCTCAGCTGAAGGACGCTGGCGTCCCCAAGATCGAGATCGAGCGCACTGTGGATCCTTCCACTTCCGCTCCCCGCGTTACCGTCAACATCTACTGCGCTAAGCCCGGTATGGTGATCGGTAAGGGCGGCGAAGAGCGCGTTGCTCTGCAGAACAAGCTGACCAAGGAGTATGGCAAGACTGTTATCGTCAACGTCATCGAGGTCAAGAGCGCTGCTACCAACGCTCAGCTGGTTGCCGAGGACATCGCTCGTCAGCTGGAGAACCGCGTTACCTTCCGCCGCGCTATGAAGCAGTGCATGCGTAACGCTATGAGCCCCCGCGATCGCGCAACTGTCCCTGCAAAGGGCATCAAGGCAATGTGCTCCGGCCGTCTGGGCGGCGCTGACATCGCCCGCGTCGAGAGCTACCACGAGGGCACCATCCCCCTGCAGACCCTGCGTGCCGACATCGACTACGGCTTCGCTGAGGCTGCCACCACCTACGGCCGCATCGGCGTCAAGGTCTGGGTCTACAAGGGCGAGGTCCTCAAGAGCGCTAAGAACGCTCAGAAGAAGGAAGGAGGCAACAAGTAATGTTACTGCCTAAGCGTGTTAAGTACCGCCGCGTCCAGCGCGGCCGCATGACCGGCAAGGCTACCCGCGGCAACGTGGTGTGCCAGGGCCAGTACGGCCTTGTTGCTCTGGAGCCGGCATGGATCTCCTCCACTCAGATCGAGGCTGCCCGTGTTGCCATGACTCGTTACATCAAGCGTGGCGGCAAGGTGTGGATCAAGATCTTCCCCGATAAGCCCGTTACTGAGAAGCCCGCTGAGACCCGCATGGGTTCCGGTAAAGGCTCTCCCGAGTACTGGGTCGCTGTTGTCAAGCCCGGCCGCGTTCTGTTCGAGCTGGCAGATGTCGATGAGGCAACTGCTCGTGAGGCTCTGCGCCTGGCTATGCACAAGCTGCCCATCAAGTGCAAATTTGTTGTCCGTGAGGACTCCGTGAAGGAGGATGGCACCAATGAAGGCTAATGAACTCCGCGAAATGCAGACCGCAGAGCTGACCAGCAAGCTGGCAGACCTGAAGGCCGAGCTGTTTAACCTGCGCTTCCAGCATGCCATCAACCAGCTGGAGAACCCCGGCCGCATCGAAGCAGTCAAGAAGGACATCGCTCGCGTGATGACCGTTCTGGCTGAGAAGCAGTAAGGAGGTTAAACGATGGAAGAACGTAATCTGAGAAAGACCCGCGTCGGCGTCGTCGTGTCCGACAAGATGGATAAGACCATCGTGGTTGCCGTTAAGGATAGCGTGCAGCACCCCCTGTACAAGAAGATCCTGAAGCGTACCGCCAAGTTCAAGGCTCGTGACGAGCAGAACGAGTGCGGCATCGGTGACCGTGTTGAGATCATGGAGTGCCGCCCCCTGTCCAAGGATGTGCGCTGGCGCCTGGTCCGTATCGTTGAGAAGGCAAAGTAAGTTTCTTTGCCCGCTGCTTTGAACAGTTTGAAAGGAGATATCTGAAATGGTTCAGATGCAAACTTATCTCAAAGTTGCCGACAACACCGGTGCCAAGGAGCTGATGTGCTTCCGCGTGCTGGGCGGCACCCGCAAGAGATACGCAAACATTGGTGACGTCGTGGTCTGCTCTGTCAAGAAGGCAGCCCCCGGCGGCTCCGTTAAGAAGGGCGACGTCGTCAAGGCTGTCATCGTGCGCAGCAAGCATGGCGTCCGCCGCGACGACGGCTCCTACATCCGTTTCGATGAGAACGCCGCCGTTATCGTCATGGCCGACAAGAGCCCCAAGGGTACTCGTATCTTTGGACCCGTTGCTCGCGAGCTGCGCGATGCCGGCTACACCAAGATCCTGAGCCTGGCTCCGGAATCGCTGTAAGGAGGTTTTAAAAATGAATAATCTTCATGTTAAAACCGGCGACAACGTAATGATCATCAGCGGCAAGGACAAGGGCCACACTGGTAAGGTCCTGCAGGTCAGCCCCTCTGAGAACAAGGTCATCGTTGAGGGCCAGAACATGGTTACCAAGCACGTCAAGCCCCGCCGTCAGGGCGAGCAGGGCGGTATCGTCAAGGCTGAGGGTGCTATGTACGCATCCAAGGTCATGCCCATCTGCCCCAAGTGCGGCAAGGCCGTGCGCGTGGGCCACGTCGAGAAGGACGGTAAGATGGTCCGCGTCTGCAAGAAGTGCGGCGCTGAGCTGTAAGAAAGGAGTAAGGAACAATGGCTCGTTTGAAAGAACAGTATGTCAATGAAATTGCTCCTGCTCTGAACAAGAAGTTCGGTTACAAGAGCGTTATGCAGATCCCCAAGCTGGACAAGGTCGTCATCAATGTTGCCTGCGGCGAAGCTAAGGACAACGAGAAGATCCTGGAAGCTGTCATGAAGGATCTGGGCCAGATCACTGGCCAGAAGGCAGTCGTCTGCCGTGCCAAGAAGAGCGTCGCTAACTTCAAGCTGCGCCAGGGCACTCCCATCGGCTGCAAGGTCACCCTGCGTGGTGAGCGTATGTACGAGTTCGTCGATCGTTTCTTCAACATCGCACTGCCCCGTGTCCGCGACTTCCGCGGCATCAACGGCAACGGTTTTGACGGTCGCGGCAACTTTGCATGCGGCATCAAGGAGCAGATCATCTTCCCCGAGATCGACTTCGAGAAGGTCGATGCAGTCCGCGGCATGGATGTCTGCTTCGTTACCACCGCTAAGACCGACGAAGAGGGCAAGGAGCTGCTGAAGGCTCTGGGCGCTCCGTTCGCTGAGAATAACTAAGGAGGAGATTACAATGGCTAAACTGTCTATGAAGCTCAAGCAGTCTCGTCCTGCTAAGTTCTCTACCCGTGCATACACCCGCTGCCGCATTTGCGGCCGCCCCCACTCCGTGCTGCGCAAGTACGGCGTGTGCCGTGTGTGCTTCCGTGAGCTGGCCTACAAGGGCGAGATCCCGGGCGTCAAGAAGGCTTCCTGGTAATTAACCAGAGGGCTGGATAACAAGTCGGATTCCGCCCCGGGGCAACGATGTTTCGGGGCGGTATCATTATAAAACAAATGAGAGCTAATCTAAGGAGGTTAGTGGCAAATGCAGATTACTGATCCTATCGCGGACCTGCTGACTCGCATCCGCAACGCTAGCACTGCCAAACACCCTTCTGTGGAGATCCCCGCTTCCAACATGAAGAAGGCTATCTGCCAGATCCTGGTTGACGAGGGCTACATCAAGGGCATGCAGGTGAAGAACGACACCGTTCAGGGTACCATCGTTGTCACCCTGAAGTACCAGGCTAACGGCGAGCCCGTTATCGCTGGTCTGCGCCGCGTGTCCAAGCCGGGCCTGCGCATCTACACCAACTGCGAGGATATGCCGAAGGTCATGAAGGGCCTGGGCACCGCAATCATTTCCACCTCTAAGGGCATCATGACCGATAAGGCTGCTCGTGCTGCGCACGTTGGCGGCGAGGTCCTGGCCTTTGTGTGGTAAGAAAGGGGTAAAAGACAATGTCGAGAATTGGAAGAAAACCCATCGTCATTCCTGCCGGCGTTACTGTCACTGTCGATGAGGCAGCACACAGCGTCACCGTCAAGGGCCCCAAGGGCAGCCTGAATTCCAACTATCATCCTCTCATGACCGTCAAGGTCGAGGGCAATGAGGTTTTGGTTACCCGCCCCAATGACGAACCCGAGGCCCGCAGCCTGCACGGCCTGACCCGCAGCAACATCGCCAACATGGTGAACGGTGTTGTCAACGGCTACGAGAAGAAGCTGGAGATCGTGGGCGTCGGCCTGCGCTGCCAGAAGCAGGGCTCCAACCTGGTCATGAACCTGGGCTTCTCTCATCAGGTGAACATCCCCGATACTGAGGATTGCACCATCGTGTGGCAGGATCCCAACCACTTCACTGTTACCGGTATCGATAAGCAGAAGGTCGGCCAGTACGCTGCTGAGATCCGCGCCAAGAAGCCGCCTGAGCCTTACAAGGGCAAGGGCATTCGCTACGAGGGCGAGGTCGTCAAGCACAAAGAAGGCAAGGCCGGCAAGGGCAAGAAATAAGGTAAGGAGTGAAAGACAATGGTTAAGCAGATCGACAAGAACGAAGCTCGTCTTCGTCGTCATCGCCGCGTTCGTAACAAGATCAGCGGCACCGCAGCACGTCCTCGCCTGGATGTTTTCCGCTCCGCCAAGCACATCTACGCTCAGATCATCGACGATGAGCAGGGCGTTACTCTGGTGTCGGCGTCCACTATGGACAAGGACTTCAATGGTTTCGGCGGCAACGTCGAGGCCGCAGCTGAGATCGGCAAGAAGATCGCAGCAAAGGCTCTGGAAAAGGGCATCACCGAGGTCGTTTTCGACCGTGGCGGTTACGTTTATCATGGCCGTGTTAAGGCCCTGGCTGATGGCGCCCGTGAGGGCGGCCTGAAGCTGTAATGAGAGGAGGAAACACATTATGGCTATGAGAAACCGTGAAGACGACGGCATGATCACCAAGGTTGTCTCCATCAACCGCGTTTCCAAGACTGTCAAGGGCGGCCGCATCATGAAGTTTGCCGCTCTGGTTGTCGTGGGCGACGGCAAGGGCACCATCGGTTACGGCATCGGCAAGTCCGGCGAAGTGCCTGAGGCAATTCGCAAGGGCGAGGCTGCTGCTAAGAAGAATATGCACAAGGTTGCCATGAAGGGCACCACTATCCCCCACGAGATCGTCGGTAAGTACGGCGCAGGCGCAGTCCTGCTGAAGCCGGCTGCCGCCGGTACCGGCATGATCGCTGGCGGCCCCGTGCGTGCCGTCATCGAGGCTGCCGGCATCAAGGACATTCGTGCGAAGTCTATGCGTTCCAACAACCCCATCAATGTTGTGTCTGCTACCTTCGCAGGTCTGTGCGGCCTGGTCAGCGCAGAGTCTGTTGCTGAGAAGCGCGGCAAGACCGTGAAAGAAATTCTGGGTTAAGGAGGTAACAAACCATGGCAGATAAGATGCTCAAGATCGAGCTGAAGAAGAGCCTGATCGGCCGCGGCGCCAAGCAGATCGCTACCGCTGAGGCTCTGGGCCTGAAGAAGCCGGGCGACGTTACCGTTCAGCCTGACAATGCCGCTACGCAGGGCAAGATCGCTAAGATCGGCTTCCTGCTCAGCGTCACCGAAGCCTAATCAGGGGGGATACGCATAATGAAACTTCATGAACTGCACGCGATTCCCGGCGCAAACAAGGCTGTGACCCGCAAGGGCCGCGGCATTGGCTCCGGCAATGGCAAGACTGCCGGTTTCGGCAGCAAGGGCCAGAAGGCCCGTTCCGGCGTGAAGCACGCTGGTTTCGAGGGCGGCCAGATGCCTCTGGCACGCCGCCTGCCGAAGTTCGGCTTTAACAACATCTTTGCTACCCAGTACGCCATCATCAACGTGGCCGATCTGGAGGCAGCTTTCGAGGCCGGCGAAGTCGTCGACACCGAGGCTCTGAAGGCAAAGGGTCTGGTCAAGAAGACCCTGGACGGCGTTAAGGTCCTGGGCAACGGCGAGCTGACCAAGGCTCTGACCGTTAAGGCCGCAGCCTATTCCGCTTCTGCCAAAGAGAAAATCGAAAAGGCAGGCGGAAAGGCTGAGGTGATGTAAGGTGTTCCAGACATTCCGTAACGCATGGAAGATCCCCGAGCTTAAAAATCGTCTCCTGTTCACGCTGGCGATCCTCGTGGTGTATCGTTTGGGCTGTGCTATCCCGGTGCCTTTCGTGACCAGCTCTGCGCTGACGCAGATGTTCTCGAACGGCAACATGCTCGCATATCTTGATATGATGAGCGGCGGCGCACTGTCCCGGTGCACGCTCTTCGCGTTAGGTGTGACACCCTATATCAACGCATCCATCATCGTGCAGCTGCTCACTGTGGCCATCCCCTCGCTGGAAAACATTGCGAAGGAACCGGACGGCCAGCAGAAGCTGCAGCAGATCACCCGGTATGCCGGCGGCATCATTGCTCTGATCATGAGCCTCGGCTACTACTTTGTGGTCCGTAACATGGGCGCACTGAAGTACACTTCCGGCGCGGCTGGTATCTTTACCGCCGTGGTCATCATCGCGACCTTCACCGCAGGTGCTCAGCTGATCACCTGGTGCGGCGAGCAGATCGATGACAAGGGCATCGGCAACGGCCTGTCCCTTCTGATCTTCTCTTCGATCGTTTCCAACTGGTCTTCTCTCTACACCACGGTGGCTGGTCTGCTGACCCGCGCCGCTGCTGGCGAGAGCCAGTTCTACATCTTCCTGCCCCTGCTGCTCGTTCTGGCACTGGTCGTGATCGTGTTCATCGTCATTATGACGAACGCTGAGCGCCGCATCACCATCCAGTATGCCAAGCGCGTGGTGGGCCGCAAGCAGATGGGCGGGCAGAACAGCTACCTGCCGCTGAAGCTGAACATGACCGGCGTCATGCCCATCATCTTCGCTTCCGCTCTGGTCTCGATCCCGGGCACGATCGGCAGCCTCATGCAGGTCGACCAGGCTGCGCATCCGTTCTGGTACGCATTCTTCCGTACCTTCAACTATACGTCGCCGCTTTACGTCGTCATCTACCTGCTGCTGATCCTGGCCTTCAACTACTTCTATGTGGCCATCCAGTACAACCCTGTTGAGATCGCCAACAATCTGCGCCGCAACAACGGCTCGATCCCCGGCTTCCGTCCCGGCAAGCCGACCAGCGATTTCATCACCCGCACGCTGAACAAGATCACCCTCATCGGCGCGATCTTCCTCGCTGTGGTGGCTGTGCTGCCTATCGTTCTGGGCAACCTGACCGGTATGAGCATCCAGCTGGGCGGTACCAGTCTGCTGATCGTGGTCGGTGTGGCACTCGATACCACCCGCAGCCTCGACAGCTTCATGACGATGCGCAGCCACAAAGGCTTCCTCGGCTGATCTGTAAAGAATAAGCACTGATGTAAGAAAGCACTGGAAAGGAGAGCATGCTCGGACTTTTCAGTGCTTTTTTGCTTTGGTGAGCCGTTAGCGATTTCAAACCGCAGCGGACTCAATGAAAAACCATCCTTTATATAAGGAGAGGAGAATTCCTATGAATCTGATTCTGTTGGGCGCCCCCGGCGCAGGCAAAGGCACGCAGGCTGAGATCATCTGCGCAAAGCTGAACATCCCCGCCATCAGCACCGGTAACATCCTCCGCGCTGCTGTCAAGGACGGCACCGAGATGGGCCTGAAGGCAAAGAGCTTCATGGACGCCGGCGCACTGGTCCCCGATGAGGTCATCATTGGCATCCTGAAGGACCGCCTGTCCGAGGATGACTGCGCAAACGGCTTCATTCTGGACGGTGTGCCCCGCACCATCGCACAGGCAGAGGCCATCGAGAAGATGGGCATCCGCATCGACAAGGTGCTGGAGCTGTCTGTCGCTGACGATGTCATCGTCAACCGCATGGGCGGCCGCCGCGTCTGCGAAAAGTGCGGCGCAAGCTACCACATCGTCAACAAGAAGAGCAAGGTCGAGGGCGTGTGCGACTGCTGCGGCGGCAAGCTCGTCATCCGCAAGGACGACCAGCCCGCTACCGTGCTCGACCGTCTGAAGGCATATCATGAGCAGACTGAGCCGCTGGTGGACTTCTACCGTCAGCGCGGCAAGCTGGCTGTCATCCCCTTCAACGATTCCATTGAGGCGACCACGGCAGAGATCATGAAGGCTTTGGAGGCATAAAAGTGATTCAGATCAAGAATGCGAAAGAGCTGGACGGTATGCGCAAGGCGAATGCCCTGAGCGCAGCTGCCCTGAAATACGGCGGTGAACATATCGAGGCAGGTATGACCACCTGGGAGCTGGATAAGCTGATCTACGACTTCATCGTGAAGCACGGCGGCATCCCCAACTTCAAGGGTCTGTACGGTTTCCCCGGAACGGCCTGCATCAGTTTGAACGATACCATCATCCATGGTATCCCTTCGCATGACATCGTCATCCGCCCGGGTGACATCGTGAGCATTGATACCGGCGCAAAGGTCGATGGCTTCAACGGCGACAACGCCTGCACCTATGCAGTGGGCAAGATCGACCTGGAGGCTCAGCGCCTTCTGGACGTCACCAAGGCCGCTCTCTACAAGGGCATCGAGCAGGCTGTGGCCGGCAACCGCATCGGCGACATCGGCTATGCCGTCCAGAGCTACTGCGAGGACGCCGGCTTCTCCGTCGTCCGCGAGTTCGTGGGCCACGGCACCGGCAGGGAGCTGCACGAAGACCCCGAAGTGCCGAACTACGGCCATCAGGGCCGCGGCCCCCGTCTCGTCCCCGGCATGACCATCGCCATCGAGCCCATGATCTGCCAGTACGACTGCAAGATCACTCAGGCCAAGGACGGCTGGACGGTCAAGACCAAGGACGGCGGTCTGGCTGCTCACTTCGAGCATTCCATAGCCATCCTCAAGGACCGCACCGAGATCATGACCCGGAGCTGGGATGACCCCAGCTTTGACCCCGATACCTTCAGCTTCAAGTAAGGCTTGAGACCGAGACCTCCCTTTCCGGGGAGGTCTTTTTGGTTTTGAAAGACGTTATTTATGCAATTCTGACAAGTTTTGGTGAAAAAGATTCATCTCCACGGTGGAAATGGCAATGCAGAGGGCGGGAAAAGACCATTTTGAAAAAGCAAGAAATTTTTATCGGAAATACGGAAAAAACCACTTGCAAAATAGACACAAAAGGTGTATAATCTATAAATGGCCGTGACAGCCAGATGCTTTCTCGGTGGACAGGGATTTTCTGCCCACTTTGCGGATTTTGTGCCGCAGGAGAAGAAGTATGTGGCTTTCATCGCCGCCTGTCCGTCCCAACACGACAAACTGAGCAGATCCAATGAGGAGGCAATTAGCTTGTCTAAAGAAGACGTCATCGAAATTGAAGGCATCGTGCGTGAAGCCATGCCCAACGCCATCTTTAAGGTGGAAATGTTGAGCGAGGACAAGAACACCGGGAAGCTCACTCCCAGTGGTCACATCCTCTTAGCGCACATCTCCGGCAAGCTGCGGACCAATTTCATCCGTATCCTGCCCGGGGACAAGGTAACCGTGGAAATGTCGCCCTACGACTTGTCGAAGGGCCGCATCACCTGGCGCTCCAAATAAGCACCAGGGTATCAACCAAAAGGAGGTTCAACATCATGAAGGTCAAGCCTTCCGTGAAACCCATCTGCGAAAAGTGCAAGGTCATCCGCCGCAAAGGCCGCGTGATGGTCATCTGCCAGAACCCCAAGCATAAGCAGCGCCAGGGCTAATTCGGGCGCCTGGGGGTCAAGTGCGTAGAGTCCCGGCGCAGACCCCGACACTGACATGGGATGATTTTTGGAGGAAAACTACTATGGCACGTATTGCCGGCGTTGACCTGCCCCGCGAGAAGCGCGTTCAGGTGGGTCTCACCTACGTTTACGGTATCGGTCAGACCACTGCCAACAAGATCCTGGCAGCTACTGGTATCAACCCCGATACCCGCGTCAAGGACCTGACTCTGGAAGAAGAGGCTAAGATCCGTGACTACATCGATCAGGCTAACATCATCGTCGAGGGCGACCTGCGTCGTAATGTCGCTCTGGACATCAAGCGCCTGGTTGAGATCCAGTCCTTCCGTGGCACCCGCCATCGTAAGAACCTGCCCTGCCGTGGCCAGCGTACCAAGACCAATGCACGTACCTGCAAGGGTCCCAAGCGCACGGTCGCTAACAAGAAGAAGTAAGGAGGTTCTGAGAAATGGCAAGTGCAAATAACGCCAAGAAGGGCGCAAACGTCCGCATGAAGCGGAAAGAGCGTAAGAACATTGCAGCCGGTCAGGCTCATATCCAGTCTACGTTCAACAATACTGTCGTCACCATCACCGACCTGCAGGGTAATGCAGTGTCTTGGTGCTCCTCTGGCTCCCTGAACTTCCGCGGCAGCCGTAAGAGCACTCCGTTTGCAGCTCAGTCTGCAGCAGAGACCGCTGCCAAGGTCGCTATCGAGCATGGCATGAAGACCGTTGAGGTCTACGTCAAGGGCCCCGGCGCTGGCCGTGAGTCCGCTATTCGTGCGCTTCAGGCCACCGGTCTGGAAGTCACCCTCATCAAGGACGTGACTCCCATCCCCCACAACGGCTGCCGTCCCCCGAAGCGCCGTCGTGTCTGATCGAAGGAGGAAACTGAATTATGGCAAAGAATACGCAGCCTATCGCAAAGCGTTGCAAGGCCCTGGGCATTTCTCCTGCGGTCATGGGCTATGCAAAGAAGAATACTACCCGCAACTCCAATGGCAACATGCGCAAGAAGCAGTCTGAGTACGCTACTCAGCTGAAGGAGAAGCAGAAGGTCAAGTTCATCTACGGCGTTCTGGAGAAGCAGTTCCACAACGCTTACCTGAAGGCTGAGGCTATGCCCGGCAAGACCGGTGAGAACCTGCTTCAGCTCATGGAGCGCCGTCTGGACAACGTCGTGTTCCGTCTGGGCTTTGCTCAGACCCGCCGCGACGCTCGTCAGCTGGTCTCTCACGCTCACTTCACCGTCAACGGCAAGAAGGTCAACATCCCCTCTTACCTCATCAAGGCCGGTGATGTCATCGAGGTCCGTGAGTCCAGCCGCAGCTCTGCTAAGTTCGCTAAGCTGACTGGCCCCGAGGCTCCCGTCGTGGCTCTGCCCTCCTGGCTGGACCGCGAGGCTGGCACCCTGAAGGGCGTCGTCAACAAGCTCCCCGAGCGCAGCGACATCGACTACGAAGTTGCAGAGCACCTCATCGTCGAGCTGTACTCCAAGTAATCCATTAAGAAGGCCTGGCCTTCCGTGTGGATGGCCGGTTTTCGCATTCTTTTCTTTGAAAGAATTTAATAATGGGCCGATGGCAACATCGGTTTGACAAGGAGGGCATAGATATGATGGAGATTGAACGTCCCAAAATCGAAACGGCAAGCCTGTCTCCCGACGGCCGCTACGGCAAGTTCGTGGCAGAGCCTCTGGAGCGTGGCTTTGGCATCACACTGGGCAACAGCCTGCGTCGTGTGCTTCTTTCCTCTCTGCCCGGTGTCGCCGTGACCAGCGTCAAGATCGACGGCGTGGTTCACGAGTTCTCCACCATTGAGGGCGTCAAGGAAGACGTTACCGAGATTGTCCTGAACCTGAAGGGTATCGCTGCAAAGCTGTACACCGACGGTCCGAAGACAGTGCGTGTTGAGGCAGTTGGCCCCTGTGAGGTCACCGCCGACAACATCAAGCAGGGCGATGATATTGAGATCCTGAACCCTGAGTGGCACATCGCAACCCTGGGCGAGGGCGGCAAGCTCGTCATGGAGCTGACCTTCGATAAGGGTCGCGGCTATGTGCCCGCTGAGCGCAACAAGCAGGCCATCATCGAGAAGAATGACATCAACACTCTTCCCGTTGATAGCATTTACACCCCCGTGCTCAAGGTGAATTATAATGTCGAGAGCACCCGTGTTGGCCAGGCCATCGACTACGACAAGCTGACCATCGAGGTTTGGACGGATGGCACGATCAATGCACAGGAGGCCGTTTCTCTGGCTGCCCGTGTGCTGACCGAGCACCTGAACCTGTTCGTCAACCTGTCCGACGAGGCCGCTGGCGCTGAGATCATGGTGGAGAAGACCAACGACGATAAGGAGAAGGCTCTGGAGATGACCATCGAAGAGCTGGATCTGAGCGTCCGTTCCTTCAACTGCCTCAAGCGCGCCGGCATCAACACGGTGGAGGATCTGGTCAGCAAGAGCGAGGACGAAATGATGAAGGTTCGTAACCTCGGCCGCAAGAGCCTCGAGGAAGTCATGGCTAAGCTGGACTCTCTCGGCTTCAAGCTGAACACAGACGATGAGTAATATTAAAGTTAAGGAGTGAAACGGGATGCCCGGTACCAGAAAGCTCGGTAGAACCAGCGACAGCCGCAACGCTATGATGCGCGCTATGGTTACCTACCTGTTAGAGAATGGCAAGATTGAGACCACTGTCACTCGCGCCAAGGACGTTCGTTCCATGGCCGAGAAGATGATCACCCTGGGTAAGGCCAGCGACCTGCACACCAAGCGTCAGGTCTACGCCTACATCACCAAGGAAGATGTTGCAAAGAAGCTGTTTGATGAGATCAGCCCCAAGTACGCTGACCGCAACGGCGGCTACACCCGCATCATCAAGATCGGCGCTCGCCGCGGCGACGCTGCTGAGATGGCAGTTCTGGAGCTCGTCTGATCGACTCTGACTGAATAAATCAGTATCAAAAAGCCCTTTCCCGTCTGGGAGAGGGCTTTTTCTGTTTTCGCCGCTTGGCAGAGCCCTCCTTGCGTGATATACTGATACTGTTATGGTATGCAGATTTCCACGAGCAGGAGGGAACATGTTGAAAATCAAAGGATGGCTGCGGGCGGCTGCGCTGTGCGTGGCGTTCTGCCTGCTGCTGACCGGGTGCAGCATCCCCATGCAGGAAGAAACGGTGCAGGTGGAGGAACTGCTGCGTGCGCCCCGCCTTGCGGGCGATTACGGCGCATTGCAGACCGCCCTGAACGACTGGCTGGGGGAGAGCGCCCAGCTGAAATATCCGCTGCAGGGCGACCTGCTGTCGCCCTTTGTGCTGCAGGATTTCGACGGCGACGGCGAACAGGACGCAGCGGTGTTCTACACCACGGCCCTCACCTCCAATGTATGCGTTGCTTTCTTACGCAAGAACAGCGGGGGTGCCTGGCAGGTGAGCCAGACCGTAGAGGGCCTGGCCGATTCGGTGGACAATGTCCGGCTGGCTCAGCTTCAGGCGGGCGGCACGGCCCAGCTCGTCGTGGGCTATGCGGCTTCGCAGGATGACCACTATCTGGCCGTTTACTCCTATGAGAACGGTGAGGTGTCGGCTATCCTTGAGCAGGCCTATGAGCAGTACCTCGTGGAGGACATCACCGGCGGCGGCAGCGAAGACCTTATCCTGATGTCCACGCTGGAAGACAGCGGCGTCCAAATCGAGCTGCTGACCGTCGATAAGGACGGAAGCTTCCAGCAGGTGGCCGTTATGGCACTGTCGGGCGATAAGTTCTCGGGCTGCGCCTCGGTGGCGGCGGGCCTCGGCGCGGACGGAAAGCACTATCTGGTGCTGGACGGCTGGACGGGCATCTCGGGCAATAATCTGGCCTCGGTGCTGCTGCGGTTCGACGATGAGAGCCAGCAGATGGTGCCGGCCTCACAAATCGCCAGCGAGGAGCTGTACAATGCCTCGCTGCGCAATGTCCCAAGCCTCGTGAGCCGCGATTTGGACGGCGACGGCACCGTGGAGATACCGACCCAGCCCGACGAAGCGGGTCTGCTGAACATGAGCCAGAGCCGACGGATGGATTTTATCGTCTGGATGGACTACACGGCGTCAGCGCCGGAAAAGAGTTTCGGCCTGCTGGATGAGGAGACCGGCTGCTATATCGCTCTGCCCATCGAGTGGGAGGGCAACCTGATGCTGACGGACAGCACGGACGAGGAAGACGCCGTGGAGCTGCGGACCGTAGACGAGAACAAGCTGGTGCTTACCCTGCGGCTGGCTTCGTCCAGCGAGAATGCTGTGGGATGGACCCGCCTTGGTGTGGTGGCGTCCCGCCAGATGCAGGCAAAACTCGGCCCGGATGTGACCATAGAGGACCCGGATTACCGGCTTTCCCGGTCGCTGTACCGGCTGAATTAGCCCTCTCAGGCGCTTCGCGCCAAGGTCGGGTTGCGGCTCCCAGCATCTGCTTCGCTCTCGCTCGCATCCTGCTGGCCGCTGCCCCAACAGTTCCTCCCTGTTTCCGCCACTGGCGGCGGTCGTCGCCGTTGCTCCCAAGGGGAGAGCCATTGGCAGGCAGGGTGAGTCTGAGCGGACTGAATAAAAATGATTTTTCGTAACATGCCGGGCCTTGCGCATAAGGCAAACCGGATAGAAACGGAGGAACGATAAATGGTCAAGGTTCTGGTAGTGGAAGATGAGGCCAGCATTCGTGAGATGATAGCACTGAACCTGCGTCTGGCCGGGATGGAGGCTGTGGAGGCAGACAGCGCCGAAGCGGCCCTGCCTCTTCTGGAGCAGCGCCCGGGTTGTGACGCGGCCATCCTGGACGTGATGCTGCCGGGCATGAATGGCTTCTCGCTCTGCGAGACCATCCGCCGCACCGACCAGAAGATCGGCATCATCATCCTGAGCGCCAAGGGGCAGGAGCAGGATAAAATTCGCGGCCTGTCCATCGGTGCCGACGACTATATGACCAAGCCCTTCAGCGTCAGTGAGCTGCTGGCCCGTGTGGAGGCGCTCTGCCGCCGCGTGGGCCGTTCGGCCAGCGCCGAGGAAGGGGAGCAGGCACCGGCCTCACTGGTGAGCGGCAGCTTCGTGCTGGACGAGAACCGCCGCGTCCTGCTCAAGGCGGGCAAGCCCATCGAGCTGACTCAGGTGGAGTTCCAGATCATGGAGCTGTTCTTCCGCAACCCCGGTGTGGCGCTGGTGCGCGAGCGCATCCTCAAAGGTGTCTGGGGTGAAAACTACTTCGGCGACGTCAAGATCGTGGACGTGAACATCCGCCGTCTGCGGATGAAGGTGGAGGATGAGCCCAGCCATCCGGCACATATCCTCACCGTGTGGGGATATGGTTATCGGTGGGAGGAGTGACATGCGGAGCGGTATCACCCGGCGATGGCTGCGGGGCAGTCTGCTCATTACGGTACTGCTGGTGCTGCTGGTGGAGGTCATGTTCCTCTACAGCGCCACCCGCAGCTACTACAACGGCGTCCAGCAGACCATGTACCGTCGCTTTTCGTCCATCACCGGTCAGCTCAAAATGTACACCGGCGAAACGAGCCAGAAGACCGCCGCCAGCCGCAGCGTGGCGCTGCGTCGGATGGTGGAGCAGTTCTCCGATAAGGACAAATACGAATTTATGCTGCTGGACAGCTACGGCGGCGTTATCGCCTCGTCCAGCGGCACCGATGCCGAGGGCATCGTCACCCGCACCGACTTTGAGCAGGCGCAGGACGCCGTGGACGGGCAGGGCATCGCCATCTACCGCACCCAGAGCGGAGAGATGGTCATGGCGGCCTGCTGTCTCGTACCCTATGCAGCCGAAGATGTGGCTGCCATGCGTCTCGTCACCAGTCTGACACTGGTGGAAGAACAGCTCAAACGCACCGTGGTGGTGGCCCTCATCATGGGTGCGGCGGTGTTGGCCTTTACCATCATGTCGGGCCTGTACTTCGTGCGGAGCATCGTGGTGCCGCTGGGACAGGTGGAGCGCACCGCCGCCGGCATCGCCCGGGGTGAGCTGGACGTCCGTCTGCCCGTCACCGGCGACGAGCGGGATGAGGTGGACCGCCTGCGCGGCACCATCAACCGAATGGCCGAGGGCCTCGAAGAGACGGAAAAGATGAAAAACGAGTTCATCAGCTCCGTCTCCCACGAGCTGCGCACCCCGCTCACCTCCATCCGGGGCTGGGTGGAGACGCTGCGCACACTGGACGACCCCTCCGACGAGAACTACCGCAAGGGCCTCGAGATCATCAACAACGAGACGGCCCGCCTCTACAACATGGTGGAGGAGCTGCTGGATTTCAGCCGCCTGCAGAATGGCCGTCTCAAGATGACCTGCCGCCCCCTCGACCTTGTGGCCGAGCTGACCGATGCGGTGCTTTTCTGCGAGGCCCGCATCCAGCGGGAGGGGCTTGTGCTGGTGTACAATGAGCCGGAGGAGATGATCCCGGTCTACGCCGACCCCGACCGTCTGCGGCAGGTGTTCATCAACATCCTGGACAACGCCATCAAGTATTCCGCCCCCGGCGGGCGCATCACAGTCAAGCTCTGGGCGGGCGAGTACAAAGCCTTTATCGAATTTATCGACCAGGGCCGCGGCATCCCGCCCGAAGACCTCGAGAACGTCAAGACCAAGTTCTACAAGGGCAGCAACTCGGTGCGCGGCAGCGGCATCGGTCTGGCGCTGGTGGACTCCATCATGACCGCCCTCGACGGCACGATGGACATCAAGAGTACTCTGGGCCGGGGTACGGTGGTCACTCTGGGGCTGCCGCTCTATAAAAAATAAGATTTTGTCA
Organism: Faecalibacterium longum; assembly: GCF_040094125.1. NCBI lineage: Bacteria > Bacillati > Bacillota > Clostridia > Eubacteriales > Oscillospiraceae > Faecalibacterium > Faecalibacterium longum. The sequence continues at coordinate 18,514 of NZ_JBBNIH010000124.1, read as the reverse complement.
TATTTATATGATAGAATAAAGGTCAAAAACTGACAGGAGAAATCCATTTTATGAATCACGAACCCAAGAAGGAATGCTTCAAGACCAGTGTGGGCGGTCAGGCCCTGATGGAAGGCATCATGATGCGCGGCCCGGAGCACATCTGCTGCGCTGTGCGCAAGCCTGACGGCACCATCGAAACGAAGATAGAAGATACCCCGAAACACGGCATCTGGGCCAAGATCCCTCTCGTGCGGGGAGCCATCTCGATGATAGAGAGCCTCATCACCGGCTACCGCTACATGATGTACTCTGCCCAGGTGAGCATGGGCGACGAGTACGACGCCGAAGAGGAAGAGTCTGCCTTTGAAAAATGGGTGGGCGACCATCTGGGCAAGAAGGCCGAGGACATCCTGATGGCCGGTGCGGCCCTCGTGGGCGGCCTGTTCGCTATCCTGCTGTTCACCGTTCTGCCGACGGTGCTTGTGGGCGGCCTCGGCAAGGTGGTCACCCTGACCCGCTGGCCGAGAGTCATCCTCGAGGCGGTGCTGAAAGTTGCCATTTTCCTCAGCTACATGGTGGCCATCTCCAAAATGAAGGAGATCCACCGCGTTTTCGAGTATCACGGCGCAGAGCACAAGACCATCGCCTGCTACGAGGCCGGCGACGAGCTGACCGTGGAGAATGTCCGCAAGTACACCCGTTTCCACCCCCGCTGCGGCACCAGCTTCCTCATTCTGGTGGTCATCGTCAGTGTTTTCCTCTACAGCGTGCTGCCCTGGAGCAGCACCAGCCTCCGCGTCCTGTTCAAGCTGCTGCTCCTGCCGGTGGTCATGGGCATCAGCTACGAGCTGCTCAAGTGGTGCGGCCGCTCGGACAACATCGCCACCCGCATCATCCGTCAGCCCGGCCTCTGGGTGCAGCGGCTGACTGTCTTTGAACCCGACGACAGCATGATTGAGGTGGCCATCGCCGCCGTGACGCCGGTGCTGCCCGAAGACCCGGAGGATGGCAAATGGTGAGCGAAGCGATGCTGCCCCGGGCAGCGGTCAAAGAGGTGGAAGCGCGGCTGACGGCGGCGGGCTGTCCGGACGCAGATTTCGACGCCCGGGAGCTGTTCCGGCTGGCGACAGGCCGGGACGTCCGCCTTTCAAACCGTCCATTGAACGCCGCCGAAGCGGCAAAACTCGAAGAACTTACCGTTCGCCGTGCGGCCCGGGAGCCGCTGCAATACCTCTGCGGCAGCTGGCCTTTCCTCGACTTTGAACTGGCCGTGGGGCCGGGCGTGCTCTGTCCCCGTGCTGATACCGAGGTGGTGGCTGAGACGGCTGCCGAGATGCTGGCGGGCGTGGAAGCGCCCCGGGCACTGGACCTCTGCGCCGGTACCGGCTGTCTGGGCCTTGGCGTCAAGCGGCTCTGCCCGGCGGCGCAGGTCGTCTGCGTGGAAAAGAGCCCGGAAGCCTACGTCTATCTCGAGAAAAATACCCGTCTGGCCCTGAAAGGCCGGGGCGGCAGCACCGAAAACGTGCTGGATGCCTCGCCTTTTGAAGAGCCGGCCTTCGACTGGGGCATGAAGCCTACCCGCGCCGCAGAGCCGGTGGAGGGTGACCTCTTCACCTACTGGGAAAGCTTGCCGGAGGGTCAGCTCGACCTCATCGTCTCGAACCCGCCCTACCTGACAGCGCAGGAGATGAGCGAATTGCAGCCCGAAGTGGCCAAAGAGCCGGCCATGGCACTGGAAGCCGGGGAAGACGGTCTCGTATTTTATAAGGCCATCGCGGAACACTACCAGAAAGCTCTGCGCCCCGGCGGTGCGCTGGCGCTGGAGATCGGCTGGCAGCAGCGGGAGGCCGTGACCGCCCTGCTGGAAGCAAACGGCTGGGCAGACATTGCCTGCCGGAAGGACTTCGGCGGCAATGACCGCTGCGTGACGGCCCGGAGACCCAAATAAGCGTGAGAAAAAGTGAAAATATCTACAACTATCTGTTGTAATATTTGGAATCTGTGATATACTATAGAGGAAAGAATCTGTATAGTACCGCCTGCACCCCGCAGGCCATGTGATAAAGGAGCAGCACGCTATGGCAAAGAATCAGAACAACAACGTCGCCCCCGCCACTCAGAAGACGGAGCCGGGCGCAAAGAAGGATGCGCTGGCAACTGCGCTGGCCCAAATCGAAAAGCAGTTCGGCAAGGGCGCCATCATGAAGCTGGGCGATAACACCGCCATGCAGGTGGACGCCATCTCTACCGGCAGCCTCGGCCTCGATCTGGCGCTGGGCGTGGGCGGTGTGCCGCGCGGCCGTATCATCGAGGTGTTCGGACCGGAATCCAGCGGTAAGACCACGCTGGCCCTCCATATCCTCGCCGAGGCCCAGAAAAAGGGCGGCGAGGTGGCCTTCATCGACGTCGAGCACGCCCTCGACCCGGCCTATGCCTCCGCACTGGGCGTGAACATCGACGAGCTGCTGGTCAGCCAGCCGGATACCGGCGAGCAGGCCATGGAGATCTGCGAGGCGCTGGTGCGCTCCGGTGCCATCGACGCCATCGTCGTGGACTCCGTCGCTGCTATGGTGCCTCGTGCCGAAATCGAGGGCGAGATGGGTGACAGCCACGTCGGCCTGCAGGCCCGTCTGATGAGTCAGGCTATGCGCAAGCTGACCAGCGTCATCGGCAAGACCAACACAGTCTGTGTCTTCATCAACCAGCTGCGCGAGAAGGTGGGCATCGTCTACGGCAACCCCGAAGTTACCACCGGCGGCCGCGCCCTGAAGTATTATTCTTCTGTCCGCATCGACATCCGCCGCGTCGAGGGCCTGAAGGACTCTTCAGGCCAGTTCATCGGCAACCACACCCGCGCCAAGATCGTCAAGAACAAGGTGGCTCCTCCGTTCCGTGAGGCTGAATTTGACATCATGTTCGGTGAGGGCATCTCCAAGATGAGCGAGCTCATCGACGTGGGTGTCAAGCTGGGCATCGTCCAGAAGAGCGGCGCATGGTTTAACTACGGCGACATCCGTCTGGGTCAGGGCCGTGACAACGCCAAGCAGTTCCTCAAGGACAACCCCGAGATCGCCAACGACATCGAGGGCCAGATCCGCGCCAACGCGGACAAGCTCTACGCCACCCGCCGCCCGGTGGGCAAAGCTGCTGCCGCTGCGGCAGAGAAGGAAGAGGGCGGCGAGACCGATTCTGCCTCCAAGGAGCCTGTCGTCAAGGCCCCGGCCCGCAGCAGCGAGAGCGAGCTGGACATCATGGTGGAGGACTAAATGTCCTTTTCGAGAAGAGGCCATCCGCTGGCCGAAGAAGAAAAGTCCACCGACGCCGCCAAGGCCCGCGCCCGGGCCATGGAGCTTCTGGCCGGGCAGGAGCTTTCCTCCGGGCAGCTCTATGAGCGCTTGGGGCGGAAGTTTACCCAGCCCACCGCCGCCGCTGTGGTGGCGGAGATGGTGGAGCGGCAGTATGTGGACGACGAGCGCTACGCCCGGACCCGGGCGCACGGCCTGCTGGCCGCCCGCAAGAGCCGCCGCGCTGCCGCGCAGAATCTGCGGCAGAAGGGACTGGACGCACAGCAAATTTCGGCTGCGCTGGAAGAGGTCTACGCCCCGGACGAAGCGGGCGGAGACCCGGAGCTGGAAGCCGCCGCCGCCCTCGTGGAAGGGCGGTACCGCGGCAAGCTGGCCGCAGGGCGGAAAGACCTTGTGGTGGCTGCGCTGGCCCGGCGGGGGTTTGCATATCTGGTTATTAAAGAAGCGATTCGGCGAGTGGAAGAGGACGGTTAGTTCTCTTTTGCGCGCCAAAAGAGAACCAGAAAAGCGCCGCTTTGCGGCAGATTTTAAGTTTCTGCTGATGGCGAAAGTCATTCAAAATTATATCGTTAAATTGACCCTCAAGAGAGAAAGAGAGTATTACCCCATATGAAAATTGCGTGTATTTCCCTTGGCTGCCCGAAGAATCAGGTCGATTTGGACGTGATGGTCCACATCCTGCTGTCGGCGGGCCACGAGACGGTGGCTGACCTCGCAGATGCGGACGTCATTCTCGTCAACACCTGCGGATTCATCGAGAGCGCCAAGACCGAGGCCATCGAGAACATCCTTGAAGCCTGCTCCTACAAGCAGGCAAACCCCAACCTGAAGGTGGTCGTCACCGGCTGTCTGGCCGAGCGCTATCGCAGCCAGATCGAGGAAGAGATCCCCGAGGTGGACGCCGTGGTCGGCTGTGCCTCCAACAAGGCCATCGACTCCATCGTGGCCCGTCTGTTCAACGGTGAAGAACATCTGGAGAGCTACGGCCTCAAGAAGGACTTTCCTCTGGGCGGCAAGCGCGTCATCGGTACGCCTGCCCACTATGCGTACTTAAAAATCGCCGAGGGCTGCAACAACCGCTGCCACTACTGCGCGATCCCCGGCATCCGCGGCCCGCTGCGCAGCCGCGAGATGGCCGACTGTGTGGCCGAGGCCCGCTGGCTGGCCGGTGAGGGCGTCAAGGAGCTTATCATCGTGGCCCAGGACCCTACCGCCTACGGTGAGGACTGGGGCAAGCCGGGCAGCATCTGTGAGCTGCTGGACAAGCTGAACAAGATCCCAGGCCTCGAGTGGATCCGCATCATGTACGCTTACCCGGAGCGCATCACCGACGACTTCATCGCCGCCATGAAGCGGAACGAGAAGGTCCTGCCTTATCTCGATCTGCCCATCCAGCACTGCAACGACACGATCCTGAAAAACATGAACCGCCGCTCCAACCGCGCCGAGCTGCTGGATGTCATCGGCAAGCTGCGCCGTGAGATCCCGAACATCACCCTCCGCACTACCCTCATCGCGGGCTTCCCGGGTGAGACGGAAGAGCAGTTCGAGGACCTGTGCAACTTCGTGAAGGAAGTGCAGTTCGACCGTCTGGGCTGCTTTGCCTACTCCGCCGAGGAGAACACCGTTGCCGCCAAGATGGACGGCCAGATCGATCAGGAAGTCAAGGACAAGCGCGCTGAGCTGGTGATGCAGATCCAGACCGGCATCATGGCCCAGAAGCAGGCCGCAAAGGTGGGCCAGACTGTCCGCGTCCTCTGCGACGGTGTGGACGACGAGAGCGGCCTCTACCTCTGCCGCACCGCTGCCGATGCCCCCGAAGTGGACGGCAACGTCTGCGTGTCCAGCGAAGAGCCGCTCTACCCCGGCGAGTTCTATGATGTGCTGGTGGACGACAGCGACCTTTACGATTTGTATGGTACTGTTGCAAAATAACAGATTGGAGGTTAATTTTGTATGAATCTGCCCAATAAACTCACTCTGACCCGCATCCTGCTGGTGCCGGTGTTCATGATCTTCGTCTCGCTCGGCCAGTATATCACGCCGAGCTACAACCCGCGGTACTACCTCATCGCCGGCCTCATCTTCGCCGTGGCCAGCTTCACCGACTTCCTCGACGGCCATCTGGCCCGCAAGTGGAACATGGTCACCGACTTCGGCAAGTTCGCCGACCCGCTGGCCGACAAGCTGCTGACGACGGTAGCCTTCATCTACATGATGCGGGACGGCGTGTGCAGTCCTGTGGTGCTCTGCATCATTCTGGCCCGCGAGTTCGCCGTCTCCGGCCTCCGCATGGTGGCCGCCGGTGCAAAGGACGGCAAGGTCATCGCCGCCAATATGTGGGGCAAAGTGAAGACCGTACTTCAGATGCTGACCATCATCTTCTACTACTTTACGGTCTCCCTGACCGGCAATGTGCTGGGCCAGCAGTGTGCAGACATCGCCTCTGTGCTGTGCTGGGTCGTGGCCGCTGTCACCGCCATCTCCGGCATCAAGTACCTGTGGGATAACCGCAGCTTCATCAATACGGCAAAATAAGCGCCCGTCCGGGTGTAAAAAAGAAACGAGCGGAAAAAAACGCTCGTTTCTTTGATATTCCAACAAAAAATTACAGATAGGAGAGTGAAACGGTGCTGAAAAACATCCTGACTGTCCTGCGGAAGCTGGCCTCGGCGGCAATGAACTTCCTTATCGTGTACTTCGAGACCATCGCCGTCCCCATGAGCTGGGCCATGGGCGGGACCATCATGTTTACGATGTACACCGAGCTGTCCAACATCTTCAATGGCGCGGTCTGTCTGCTGGTGGGTCTGTGGCAGCTGGGCTGCATCTTCACCGGGCGGGAACTGCCCCTCTGGCTCAAGCGGCTCAAGTTCATCTCCACCAGCTGCCTCGCCATGACCCTTCTGACGGTGGTCATCATTCTGGCCCCCATGTACGAGGACGGCAACGGCTGGTACATCATGCTTTTCACGGGCTCGATGCTCTACCACCATTTCCTCAACCCGGTGCTGGCGATTCTGTCGCTGGTGCTCTTCGAGCGTCTGCCCCGCCTGCCGCTGCGGCAGGTCTGGTGGGCGCTGGTACCGACGATCCTATACGGTCTGTATGATTTGCACGGCAATATTACAGGAGCCATCGACGGCCCCTACCCCTTCATGCGGGTATACGACCAGACCATTCAGGAGACGCTGATGTGGTTTACCATCATCCTCGTCACGAACCTGCTGTACGCCTTCCTGCTCTGGTGGCTGGGCGGAAACGGGAGAAAAAGCAAGGTGGGTCTGGAATTCAGGACATAAGAAAAAGGACTGCTGCGGATGCATCAGTCCTTTTTGTATACAGTCTTACAGCAGCGGGATGCCTGCCTTCTCGCAGGCTTCGCGGGTGGCGTTGTCCCAGACGCTTGCCTGCACCTCACCGATGTGGGCGCTGCCCAGCAGCAACATGCACAGACGGCTCTGGCCGATGCCGCCGCCGATGGTGTAGGGCAGCTCACCGTTCAGCACAGCCTTGTGGAAGGGCAGCTCGCGGCGGTCGTCGCAGCCGGCGGCGGTGAGCTGGCGGTCCATGCTCTCGGGGCTGACGCGGATGCCCATGCTGCTCAGCTCGTAGCTGCACTGCAGCGGCTCGTTCCAGAACAGCAGATCGCCGTTCAGATCCCAGTCGTCGTAGTCGGGGGCGCGGCCATCGTGGGGCTTGCCGCTCTTGAGGGGAGCACCGATCTTCATCAGGAAGGTGGTGCCATTCTCCTTGACGATGGCATTCTCCCGCTCCTTCGGGGTCAGGTCGGGGTACTTATCCTCCAGCTCCTGGGTGGTGATGAAGGTGACGTTGGGGGTGTGGAGCGGCAGGTCCTGCAGCTGGGGGAACATGGCGTGCAGGTTCATCTCGGTGGCACAGACCGCCGACACGATGGAGCGCACGACGTTCTTCAGATACGTCTCGTTCCGGTCTTCCTCACGGATGACCTTCTCCCAGTCCCACTGGTCCACATAGATGGAGTGGAGGTTGTCCATGTCCTCGTCGCGGCGGATGGCGTTCATGTCGCAGTAGAGGCCCTTGCCCACGCGGAAGCCGTAATCTTTCAGGGCCTTGCGCTTCCACTTGGCCAGCGACTGAACGACCTGCACCTCGATGCCGCTGTCCTTGGTGTCGAAGGTGACCTTCCGCTCAACGCCGTTCAAATCGTCGTTCAGGCCGGTAGAAGCCTCGACGAAGAGCGGTGCCGACACGCGGTAGAGATTCAGCGTGGCGCACAGGGTGTCGGCGAACAGCCGTTTCACGGTGCCGATGGCGCGCTGGGTGTCGTACAGGTTCAGCGCGGGCGTGTAGTTTGCCGGAATGATGATCTTACTCATAGCAGATTACCCCTCTCTTGCTGCCCCGCGCCGCCGAATCGCCGCGCCGAGGACAGCTTCCCTTAATCGCAAGTTCCACAGATATGCCTATGGGTAACAGCATATTTGCGATATGCAGTTTGCGGATGTTGCCAGACCATTGAAAACGCAAACTGCTATATTAGAATAAATTATGGCACAAGTTGAGGGAGATGTAAAGGGGAAAGCGCTGATTTGGCGATGGAGTCAAGGCTTTTGGCGCAAAATAAACCTCGGCCCTTCCGCGCCCACAGTCCCGGTCGGAACAAAGCCCACCCGGTGCAGCACCGCCTGCGAGGCAGCATGATCGGGGGCGGTCTCGGCCTCGACGGCGGTGACGCCGGGCTGTTCGAAGGCCCAGCGGCAGGCGGCGCGGACAGCCTCGGTGGCGTAGCCCTGATGTTCATATTCCGGCAGAAGGCCGTAGCCAATTTCCGGCTGGCCGTTTTCGGGCAGGCCCTTGAAGCAGAGGTCGCCTACCCAGTCGCCGGAATCGTTCTGGTAAAGCCCCCATGCGGTGTACCAGACCCACTGCTCGGGGTGGGCGAGGGAAAGGTCCAGCATATCGGTGTAGGGCTGGATGAGTTCCGGGTCGGTGGTGCGGGCCAGAAGGGCGCGCATCCCATCGGACTGCAGGGGGATGAGAAAAAGACGTTCGGTGATAAGCTGCATGATAAAACCTCCGGGCTGCATTTTTGCCCAGTGTAGCACAAGCCGGGCAGGGGAGTCAAACGCTTGACTTACGCCCCGGCGGCTATTATAATAAGTTTGTAAAAGGATAAATGCGTTTATCCGGGCAGAGTAGCGCTGCATCGTCTGGGCAGAGAGAACGGGCCGTTGGCTGGAAGCCTGTTTGCAGACCGCTGCGTGAAGTGCGCCCGGACAGCACGCTGCGGGAAGCTGAGTATCGCAGCGCGGATGGCCGCCGTTATCGGCTTTGAGCGACAAACCGGAGTGGAACCGCGATTTTGAGAAAAGACCGCCTTCGATGCTGTGCTTTTGGCATGGCGTTGGAGGCTTTTGCTTTTTCGGGCAGGCTCGCAGGAGCTGGCCCTCTTTGCCAAGGGCTCCCCTCGATAGGGGAGCTGTCGAGCGAAAGCGAGACGGAGAGGTTTATAATCACGGCTCCGGTCTGTCCCACAAAAAGGAGTATTCAACTATGCAGATCTTCAACACCCTGACCCGCCAGAAGGAAGAGTTCGTGCCGCAGGTGCCGGGCGAGTACCGCATCTACGTCTGCGGCCCCACCGTCTACAACTATATCCACATCGGCAACGCCCGCCCGCTCATCGTTTTCGACACCCTGCGCCGTTACCTTGAGTACCGCGGCAACAAGGTCATCTATGTCTCCAACATCACCGACATCGATGACAAGCTCATCAAGAAGGGCCAGGAAGAGGGTACTTCCATGAAGGAAGTCGCCCAGCGCTTCGAGGCCGAGTACCTCAAGGATGCCGCCGGTCTGAACTGCAAAAAGCCCACCGTCCAGCCCCGCGCTACCGAGCATATCCAGCAGATCCTCGACATCGTGAAAGACCTTATCGAGAGCGGCCACGCCTATGTCGCCAAGAACGGCGACGTCTACTTCCGCGTCAAGAGCGACCCCGAGTACGGCAAGCTGAGCCACCTCAAGCTGGACGACCTCGAGAGCGGCAACCGCGAGCTGCGCAGCCAGATGGAGGACGACCTGAAGGAAGACCCCGCCGACTTCGCCGTCTGGAAGGCCGCAAAGCCCGGCGAGCCCGCATGGGAGAGCCCCTACGGCATGGGCCGTCCGGGCTGGCACATCGAGTGCAGCGCCATGAGCCGCACCCATCTGGGCAAGACCATCGACCTCCACTGCGGCGGTCAGGACCTCATCTTCCCCCACCATGAGAACGAGATCGCCCAGAGCGAGTGCGCCAACGGCTGCGAGTTCGCCCGCTACTGGATGCACAACGGCTTCATCAACGTGGATAATCAGAAGATGTCCAAGAGCCTGCACAACTTCTTCACCGTCCGCGACGTGGCCAACCTCTACGGCTACGAGCCCATCCGCTACTTCATGCTGACCGCCGGCTACCGGATGCCGCTGAACTACACCGTGGACCTCATCGAGAGCTGCAAGAACAGCCTCGAGCGTCTCTACACCTGCCGCGAGAACCTCGACTTTGCCCTGAGCAAGACCGAGTTCGGCACCGACGAGACGCTGAAGGAGAAGGCCGAGGAAGCAAAGAAGAAATTCTGCACCGCCATGGACGACGACCTGAACACCCCCGATGCCCTGGCTGCTGTCTTCGACCTCGTGAAGGACATCAACACCCTGTCTGCCGCTTCCAGTAAGGCTGCTCTCGAAGCCGGCGCTGCCGCCTTCGACGAGATCACCGGCGTGCTGGGCCTGATGTACAACCGCAAGAAGGACGAAGTTCCTGCTGAGGTGACCGAACTGGTGGAGAAGCGTGCCGCCGCCAAGAAGGCCAAGGACTGGGCTGCCGCCGACGCCATCCGCGCACAGCTCACCGAGATGGGCTGGGCCGTGAAGGATACCGCTCAGGGTCCCCAGCTGAGCAAGCTGTAATCTGAATATCCGATGCAGGGCAGACCTGCGCTTTGCCAAAAGCTGGAAGCTTTGGACGGCGCGGGCCTGCCCTGCTTTTTTGTGGAAAAAGGAAAACGTAAAAATCGACAAAATCCGAAAAGAGCTGTTGTGATATTGCTGATTTTGACGGAATATGTTTACATCTCTGGCCGCGTGGTGGTATGATAAAAATATCTTTGGGAATAAACAAATCTTCATAATGGGGAGAAAGTTCATGGTGAAACGAATCGGAATGCGCCGTCTGGCCGCGTTTGCAGCGGCTGCAGCTCTGGTGCTGGGCCTCGTGGGCTGCGGGGGCGCTCAGAGCACTGCACAGGGTAACACCGAGCCGGTGAATCTGAGCGTCTGGACATATTACAACGGCGACCAGCTGGAGAGCTTCAATAAGCTGGTGGATACCTTCAACAATACCGTCGGCAAGGAAAAGAACATTACCGTGGAAAGCTACAGCCAGGGCAGCGTCAACGACCTCGAGACGCAGGTGATGGTTGCGGCACAGGGCAAGGTGGGCGCTTCTGCTATGCCCAACATCTTTATGGCCTATGCAGACACCGCCTATGCCATGGACCAGATGGGCGAGCTGGCTGACCTTGCTCCCTATTTCACTGACGAGGAGCGCGCCGCCTATGTGGACAGCTACCTGACCGAGGGCGACTTCGACGACAGCGGCAGCATCAAGATCTTCCCGGTGGCAAAGTCCACGGAGCTTTTGTTCCTGAATGATACCGACTGGAAGCTCTTCGCTGCCGCCACCGGCGCACGGTATTCCGACCTTGAGACGGTGGAGGGTCTGGTCAAGACCGCCGAAGCCTACTACAACTGGACGGATGCCCAGACCGATACGCCCAACGACGGCAAAGCCCTGTTTGGCCGCGACGCGATGGCAAACTATATGCTCATCGGCGCAAAAGAGCTGGGCGAGACCATCTTTGACGTCAAGGACGGCAAGATGACCATGGGCATGAGCGAGGACGTGGCCCGCAAGCTGTGGGATAACTACTATGTTCCCTACATCAAGGGCTGGGCCGCCGCCAGCGGCCACTTCCGCAGCGACGATATTAAAATCGGCAGCATTCTGGCCTACATCGGCTCCAACTCCAGCGCGACCTACTTCCCGACGCAGGTGATGCTGAGCGACACCGAGAGCCACGACATCGAGCTGAAAGTCCTGCCCACGCCGCACTTTGAGGGCTGCGAGAAAGTCTCTGTCCAGCAGGGTGCCGGTATGGCCGTGGCAAAGACCACCGATGCCGAGGTGGAAGCCAGCGTGGTCTTCCTCAAGTGGTTCACCCAGCCGGAAAACAACATCGCATTTGCAGTGGGTTCCGGCTATCTGCCCGTGACCCATGCCGCCAACGATATGGATGCTATCCACAGCAGCGGCCTCGCCTTGACCGACAACATGAAAAACGTCCTGATGGAGGCCGTGGACGCAGTGAATACCAATGAACTGTACACGACCAAAGCCTTTGAGGGCGGCACCGACGCCCGCAGCAAGCTGAACTACAGCATGAGCGACCTTGCCACGGCAGACCGCGCCACGGTGGAAGAGCGTCTCGCAGCAGGCGAGAGTGCGGAAGAGGCCGAGGCGGAATTCCTGACGGATGAGTATTTTGAGGCATGGTACCAGAGCCTCTGTGACGCACTGAGCCAGTACGAGGGCTGAGGCATCTTACAAAAACGAGCGGAAGGAGGGGGAGAGCATGAAACTGCTGATGCGGGATGAAGCGAAGGGAAGAGAGCATACGATTTTCGTTACCATCTTCTCGGCGCTGATGGTCATGCTGGCCATCGTGGTCATGCTGATGGCTTCGGCCACTGCGGTCAGCGGCGTTACCCTCCAACTGGATAAGAACGCGGTGGACATCCTGGACAAGCAGGTGGAGAACCGTGCAGGCTACATTCAGGACCAGCTCCAGCAGGCACAGGAACTGACGGATCTTTCGACCTACATCAATGAGACCGCCCAGCAGATGCTGGACGACGAAACGCTTTCCCTCAAGACGCTGGATTCCAGCAGCAGCGACAGCCTGCCGCTGCTGCAGGCTGCAGCCCCCAGGATGCTTGAGACGCTGCGCTCCAAGCGCATTTCGGGCATCTTCCTCATCCTGAATACCCACGACTTCACGGACCGCACCTCCGGAGACCGCCTGCCCTGCGTTTACCTGCGCGACCTCGACCCGGATGCAGTCCCCTCTGTGGTAAACTCGGATATTTTGCTTGAGTGCGCTCCGTCGGAGCTGGTGCAGACCTTTGACATCACTACGGATAAGGCGTGGTCGCCTGCACTGCAGTATCTGGACGGAGAGCAGGATGTGTTTTATGTCCGTCCCTTCCAGAATGCCTACGAAGACGACGAGCGTATGGGGGCGGCAAACTATGGCCGCTGGACGACTCTGCCGTATAAGCTGCTGGGCGACGACCACGAGGCCATCGCCTACGCGCAGCCCCTTATCCTGGACGACGGCACAGTCTACGGCGTTCTGGGCGTCGAGCTTCTGGAAAGCTACATGGACACCAAACTCCCGTGGGACGAGCTGCAGAACGACCATCACGGCAGCTATCTGCTGGCCTCCACCACCTCCGACCTGCGGGGCGAGGTGCTGGCTCTTCATGTCACCTCCAACACCGGCGAGCAGAGCGTACCGCTGCGAAATGCGAAATGGGAACTGACGCTCCAGCGCAGCAACAACTGCTGGTATTACATGATGGACGGTAAGCAGCAGATCGCCAGCATCCGGCAGATCGGCCTGTACAGCCGCAACGCCCCCTTCTCGGGTGAGCGGTGGCTGCTCGTCGGCGTGGTGGGCGGGAACGATCTGTTCAGCTTCTCCCAGTCGGTGACGAAGCTGCTGGGCCTTGCCGTACTGCTGACACTGGGCATCGGTCTGGCCTGCGCCTTCTTCGTCAGCTATGGTCTGGCACAGCCCGTTGCACAGCTCTCAAAAGAGCTGGTGGACGCACAGGAACAGCGCAAGGCTGTGCCGGAATTTTCCCGCACCGGCATCCGGGAGCTGGACCAGCTGGCGGAAGCCATCGTGACCCTGAGCACCGACAACTACAAGGCGGCGGTGGCCGAGCGCAGCCGCATCGAGCATGAGCGCGATTACGACGCCCTGACCGGGCTGTACAGCCGTCAGGCCTTCTTCCGGGTCTGCGGGGAGCTGTTCGAGAAGCCCGATACTCTCCGTCACGCGGCCCTGATGATGACCGACCTCGACAACCTCAAGACCATCAACGACACTTATGGCCACGATTGGGGTGACGTTTATCTGCGGCAGACGGCCCACAGCTTACAGCAGGGCTCGCCCAGCGGCACTGTGGTGGCCCGCCTTTCCGGCGACGAGTTCCTGCTGTTGTTCTACGGCTATGAGACGCGGGAGGCCCTGCGGGCGGACATCAAAAAGCTGGAAGAGAACTTTGCCCAGAGCAGTGCTACTCTGCCGGACGGCAAGAGACTGTGCATCCGGATGTCCGGCGGCGTGGCATGGTATCCGGAGGATGCACTGGACCTCGAAACCCTCAAGAAGTATGCGGACTTTGCAATGTATGAAGTCAAGCACTCGACCAAGGGCGAGGTACGGGAGTTCGACATGGAGCGCTACCGCGCCGGTGTCTATGCGATGGAGCAGCGCAGCGACTTTGAAAAGCTCATCCGGCAGCGGCGGGTGGACTACCACTTCCAGCCCATCGTCTCGGCTCACGACGGCCATGTGGTGGCCTACGAGGCCCTGATGCGGCCTCAGCTGCCGACCCTGCGTTCGCCGCTCACGGTAATGCAGCTGGCCAGCGAAATGGGCCGGTTGTATGATATTGAGAAGCTGACTTTCTTCCGGGCCTGCGAGTGCTACGAGGAGCTGGAGGCTGCCGGTAAACTGGACGCCGACGCTCTCATCTTCGTCAACAGCATCGCCAGTGTCAGCCTGAGCGATGAGGACTGGGCGAGCTACTGCGAGGCCCACAGTGCCATCCTTCCGAAGCTGGTGGTGGAGATCACCGAAGAGGAAGAGATGAACGAGCGAGAGCTGGAACGGAAGCGGAATGCCCCCGGTTCGTCCGGCGTCTTTGCGCTGGATGACTACGGCAGCGGCTACAGCAATGGCAACAGCCTGCTGACGATCGCGCCCAAGTATGTCAAGGTGGACATCGCCATCATCCGGGGCATTGATACCGATGCCGACAAACAGCAGTTCCTCATGACGCTCATTGATTACGCCCACCCGCGCGGTGTGCAGGTGCTGGCTGAGGGCGTGGAAACGCTGTCGGAGCTGCGCAAGGTGCTCGAGATGGGTGTAGACCTGCTGCAGGGCTACCGTCTGGCCCCTCCGGCTGCAGAGCCGGGGGCCATCGACGAAAAGGCCGCCGAGGTCATCGCCGAGGTGGAACGCCAGAAAGCCGAGCGGAAAGAAGCCGGGTCTTAAAAAGCAAAAAATATTGCCCTCTGTATTGGCATTGTGCCGGTACAGAGGGCGATTTTTTGTCTATCTTTACTGAATGAAGCCGACGAAGAAGGGGCAGAGCACGGCGGTGAGGACGCCGGCCACGGCGATGGACAGGCCGCTCATGGCACCTTCGACCTCACCCATCTGCAGAGCTTTGCTGGTGCCTACGGCATGGGCCGAGGTGCCGATGCCGACGCCCTTTGCGATGGGGTCAGTGATGTGAAAGATCTTGCAGACCACCTCGGCCAGCAGGTTGCCTGCGATGCCGGTGAGGATGACGATGGCACCCGTCAGGGCCGCGATGCCGCCCAGCTCAGCGGCGACGTCCATGCTGATGGCCGTGGTGACGGACTTCGGCAGGAGGGTGGCGTACTGCTCCCGAGTGAGGTCCAGCGCGAGGGCCAGAGCCAAAGCGCTGCCGAGGCTCACCAGCGTACCCACTGAGATGCCCGCGATGATGGCGGCGGCGTTCTCTTTCAGCAAATCCCACTTTTCATAGAGCGGGATAGCGAGGCTGATGGTGGCCGGCAGCAGCAGATAGTTCACCGGGGCGGCACTGGCCTTGTAGTCGGCGTAGGGGATGTTCAGCACACTCAGCAGGATGATGACGAAGATGCTGCCCAGCAGCAGCGGGTTGAAGATGGCCTTGCCGGTGGCTTTGTTGAGGAGAGTACCCAGCGCGAAAGCGGCCAGCGTCAGCAGTACGCCCCACGCGGCGGACCCGGAGAGGAAGCCCTGTAAGAGATCAGTCATGTTCAGCCTCCTTCTTTGCAGCGCGGCGGCTGGTGAGGGCCTGGGTGGTGCGGCCTGCACTCACAAGGACCAGCACCGTCACCGGGATGATGGCGATGACGATGGGCAGCAGCATCTCGCCCATCTCTGCCCACAGCTCCATGACGCCCGCGGCGGCAGGCACAAACAGCAGCGGGAAGATGCCGGTGAGGAACAGGCCCACTTCCTTGACCTGCTCGAGCTTCACGATGCCGAAGCGGAGCGCGGCCAGGAGCAGCAGCAGGCCGTAGATGCTGGCCGGGATGGGGAGCGGGAGCACTGCGTGGCAGATCTCGCCCAAAAAGCAGAATGCCAGAATACGCGCAAATTGAAACAGATAGTTCGTAAGGATGCCTCCTTTGGCTCGACTGAACAGGAAAATACAAAATAAAATACAAGTCAACAGTATAATCCAAAAATCCCTGCGGCGCAACGGCAATACTGGCCAAGATTTTGCCCCTTTGGTGCGGAAAATTGGAGGTTTGGATAGGAGGCCACCCCTGCTGCGGAAGAGCGTGATAAACGGGAATTACCAGCGGGTCATGTTCTTCTTGAACTTGGCGGTATATGCCTCTTTCAGTTCTTGCTCGCTGATTCCATAGCACAGAAGGACGTCATTGTAATACATGAGCACATCCGCCATTTCTTCCACGAGATGCTGCCGGACTTCTGCATCCTCAACAGCCTTTTAGTCTCCGTTCTTCTTGATAATGTCGATAACTTCGCCTACTTCACCGAGCATCCATAACAGTTTGTGCTTGCCGGCCTCCGGGCCGATCGGCTCCCACTTGTCTTTATATTTTTCCTGCAGGGCCTGCTGCATCGCAAGCATATCTTCTATCGTAAAATCGCCCATGGTTTCCTCCATAAATTTTGATTTGCTGTTCTCGTCCTGTACCGTCCAACTGAGGCAGTACAAACGGTGCTCCGGCAGGCGGTGCTTTCTTGGTAGACATTCCTAGCCGGTGGAAACCGCGGGCTAAGCAACAGCCCACTGGGCTGATTGCTTACGGCACTTCGTGCCGCCGCCCTGTTCGAGTCCTGTCCCGCCCACGCAAAAAATCCCGAGTCATTTGACTCGGGATTTTTGTGGTGGAGCATTGTCAGCAGCAGTCGAACCTTTAGGCAGGCATATCGTTGCTGCGGTCAGAGCGCTTCAAACCGAGAAACGGAGGCACTTCGGAACGCTTCAGCCCTTGCTCGTGTGCTTTTTTCAGTTGATATTCGTGCAGGGCAATGCTGTCCAGCAGATCACGCTGATTTTGGGAAGCTGCATAGTAATCAACGCCGAACCGTTTGCAGACTGCGCTGAGTTGGTCAAGCATTTCAATAGCAGTAGGGGACATTCGTTTGACTTCAATATCCATGGGAGCACCACCTTTCAGGAAAGATACGTATTGAAGAGCGAAAGCGCCGCATTGTCGGCAAGCATCAGCATGATCGGCCCGCCGGACTGTTTGGCAAAGACCCGGATCGCGCCAAAATCCCGGATATAATGTTTTGCAAGTTCATCCGTCTTAGCTTCAAAAGTGACGACGCCGTTTTTACCGGAATCAATGGAAAGCTGGATGCCGAACGCGATCATCATACGCCCGATGCCCAGATATTTTTTCTGAATGGTCAGCGTCGGGTTGCTCTCCGGGTGGCTTTCGATGTACTCAATATAAACGAACATGCTGGATTCTGTTTCGCGGTAAGCACCCAATGCTACGATTTCGCCGTTTTCGGTTTTAGCCGTGTACTTTTCCAGTGCGGGGTCACCGATGAACTCACTTGTCCAGTCGGTCTGCCAGCTTTCTTTGGTTGCAGCAAGGTCAGCGGGAGTTGACTTGTCAACCTCAATCGGAATCCTATTGCCCGTATCGGATGCTGTGACAAAATATTGCAAAGTCATAATGCCCACCTTCTTTCAGTTTTATTATAACGAAAGAACGATAGACTTTCAAGAAAGAAAATCGCAAAGAGAGTGAAAGCGTGAGAGCAAGAACCGTCCCGTGGCCACAAATTTTCAGTTGTTGAAAATTCTTGCTCCCTTTGGAACAGCTTCTTGTTGGGGCGTGCGGTGCCCCAAACCCTGCTTCTGAGGTTGCGATAAACCAGGAGTTATCGAACCGCACTTGTGATTTCTTCTAATGTGTCCTGGCGAAGCCACTTTCCAAATACTTGAGAATTCTTTGACGGCAGATAACCCAAATTCGTATATCCCAGCTTCTTCAAAAGGCTCATACTTGGAATGTTCTCTCTTCCAGTAAAACAGATAAAATCCCACTGAGGATAGTGCTTGTGTAAATACTCAATTAAAGAGGACAAGGCTTCATAGGCGTAACCGTTTCGGTGAACTTTATAAGAAAATGTGTACCCTAAAGAAATTGTGCCCTCGTTAGGCATAACGACAATTTCGCCAATCATGACATCCGTTTCTCTTAATGCAACACTAATCATAGTCGGCGATGCGATATTCAGGGCATTGTCTTTATTACGCTCGATCAAAGCAACAATATCCTTATAATCTTTCGTCTGGCCTCGTTGATATTTCGAGCATCGCTCGTTATTTCGATAATCAACCATCTGAATCGCATCTTTAGGACTTACATTTCTTAGTCTGAGCCGATTTGTTTCTAAAAAGATCATCTTCTCATCCTTTCACATTCCGGCTTATGGGCCGAGTAGCCCTTTCTCAAAACCTCCTGTAAACAAAAAACGTACCCGAACCCTTTCTCATAGAGAATCGGGTTCGTACGACCTTGGTAGACATTCCTACGGGTCCAGGAACCGCGGGCTAAGCAACAGCCCAACGGGCTGATTGCTTACTCTGCCGACTTGGCGTCGTCAGAGCCGCCCTGTTCGAGTCCTGTACCGTCCTGCTCTGACGTGAGACAGTGGCAGACACAAGAAAAAAGCCCCTAACTTTCGTTAGAGGCTTTCGTTTGGTGGAGCATTGTCCACAGCACTCGAACCTAACGCCTCTTCACGGGAGATGGTTTTGGAATCGTCCGTGAAGTTGAAATTGAGCACGACCCGGTCATCAAAGACGTAGACCGAGTTGACAAAGGTATC
>NZ_JBBNIH010000123.1:0-25139 GCF_040094125.1 Faecalibacterium longum | reverse complement strand
CCCCCCCCCCCCCCCCCCAATCCTCGGGCCATGCTGACCCGAAGTTTTAGCTTACTTTTCCTGTTCGGTTTTCTTCTCCGGCTTTTCGTGTTCCTTCTGCTGACCCTTCCAGTCGTCCAGCAGCTTGATGATCTGATCCTTCATTTCCCTCGGCGTAGTTTCCTTGCCGAAATACTTGCTCAGTTCCGCACCTGTCAAAATCACTTTGTCTACCTCCTTTTTGTCCTCCATCATAATGCCGTCGATCACATCCCCGTTGAGCAGTTTCTTTTCGTCCAACTCACGCATACGCTTTGCCTGCGCCTGTGAAGGCGAGGACTGCTGGCTGTCAATGGCGACGGCGATATAGTTCTGGTTCTTCTTGCCGATATAGGAAAGCTCCACCGCCGTAGTAAAGCCCAGCTTTTTTTCATCCATCAGCTTCATCAGGTCGGGAACCAGCTCATTGAGACGGATATACCGCTGCACCTGCTTGACCGCCATCTTATTGCGCTCGGCCACAATTTCGTTGGAGCGTTTGCCTGCGTCCTTCGGGTCAATCTGGCCCGAAGTGCGGGAGCCCTGGTGCTTGATGGATTCAAGCTGCATTTTCAAGGCTTTGGCCCGCTCACTGGGGAGGATTTCTTCACGCTGGTTCAGATTGTCCTCCACCATCTGCGTGATGGCTTCATCATCCGTCAGGTTTCGGACGATACAGGGCATATCCGCATATCCGGCAAGCTCGCTGGCTTTCTGGCGGCGGTGGCCGGATACGATCTCATAGCCGCCATCCTCACGGGGACGGACGATAGCGGGCTGGGTCACGCCCTTGTCCTTGACGCTGGACACCATAGCTCGCATTTCTTCATCATCCCGGACCTCAAAGGGATGGTTCTTAAAGGCGTGGAGTTCGTTCAGCTTGATATAGACGATCTGCTCCTTGCCCCGGCGTGGTGCATCCTTCGGCTTTTCGGATTCCTTCGGAGCGGGAGCAGCCTGTACCGTTGGAGCCGTTTTTTTCTCCGGTTCCTTTTTGACCGCCTTTTCCGGTTTCTGTGCAGGAGCTTTGGGCTTCAGGGCTGCGGCCTTGTCCTTATCTTCTTTCGGGGGACGGCCCCGGCGCTTCGGCTGTTCCGGCTCTTTGGGTTTTTCCTCCGCTTTCTTCGGAGCCTCCGGCTGCTTTTCCGGTTTCTCCGCTTTTGTCGGGTCAGGCTTTTCCCCGCTGGGAGTTGCCGCCCGTTCCTCGGCTTTCTTTTCCTTCATAATTTCAGCGAAGTTATAGACAGAAACCTGTGGGTTCTTTACTTCTGGTTCCGTCTTTTTTTCCGGCTCCGGGGAAACGGAAACCTTCTCCGGCTCTTTTGGGGGAGCGGGAGGCGTTTCCTTGCCCGGCCCGCTATCCGTTACCGGCTGTTCCGGCGTTTTTGTGGTTTTATCATCTGCCATAAGCATTTACCTCCTGTTTTTTGGCATGAAAAAAGGGGCTCAACTTTTCAGTCAAGCCCCCGTGGGAAGTTCCTCCTTTCTCCGCCATGATACAAAAATACCGCCCGTAGTCTCGTTTGGGCGGTACTTTGTGTAAGATTGGCAGTCCATTATTAAGTTTTTTATTATGTTCCCTTTGTACACCGTTGCAAGAATCACAGATGGGAGGTTTGCAAAGTGTCGCAACACCGCTCATTTTCTTGCATAGATCTTAAAAGCTATTACGCGAGTGCGGAATGCTGCGCCCGTCACCTCGACCCTCTCACCACGAATCTGGTCGTAGCTGATGCAAGCCGTACAGAGAAGACCATCTGTCTGGCTGTGTCCCCTTCCCTCAAAGCATACGGCATCCCCGGTCGCGCTCGGCTGTTCGAGGTCGTGCAGAAGGTCAAGGAGGTCAACGCACAACGGTTGAGAGAGGCAGTACGATTAAGGAAAGCCGTGTATAAGGATGGCATCCCCACCTTTGCATCTTCTTCCTATGACTCCACCACTCTCTCCTCTGACTCGTCCATTGCAGTCGATTATCTTATCGCGCCTCCTCGGATGGCGCACTATGAAAAGGTATCTCGCCAGATCTACGGCATCTATCTAAAATACATTGCCCCGGAAGATATTGTGGTTTACTCTATTGATGAGTGATTTTTCGATCTTACATCTTACCTGTCCCACTATCACATGTCAGCACACGACCTTGTAAAAACGATGATCCGGGAAGTGCTGTATACGACCGGAATCACAGCCACTGGCGGGATTGGCACCAACTTGTATCTAGCAAAGCTGGCGATGGATATCACTGCCAAGCACGCCGCTCCCGATGCAGATGGTGTGCGTATTGCTGAACTGGATGAAGATTCTTTCCGCTACTTGCTCTGGGATCACAAACCACTCACCGACTTCTGGATGACCGGTCCCGGAACAGCAAAGAAGCTGGAGAAACACGGAATCCGCACGATGGGTGAACTTGCACGATACAGCCTGAACTACCAGGACATCTTATATAAGGAGTTCGGTGTCGATACTGAACTCCTTATCGACCACGCTTGGGGTCTGGAGCTCTGCGGCATGAAAGAGATCAAAGCATACAAGCCTAGCACGAATAGCATCAGTGAGGGTCAGGTGCTCTCCTGCCCATATGAATATAGTAAGGCACGGATCATCGTACAGGAAATGGCGGATAGTCTTGTCCTCCAACTCACGGATAAAGGTCTTGTCACAGACTCTCTCACACTAGATGTCGGCTATGACCGAGAGAACTGTGATAACGGAACCTACCACGGCCCAGTACACATCGACCACTACGGCCGCACCGTTCCGAAAGGCGCTCACGGTAGTGTAAGACTGGACAATCCGACCAACCTCGGCAGTCAGCTCATCAAGGCTGCGGCTACTCTGTTCGACCAGATAACCGATAAGACTCTGACCGTGCGACGGATTACCATCGCAGCCAACCGTGTGGTCAAAGACGAAGGTATCTTCCAAGTTGATTTATTCACGGACACAAGCAAGCTGGAAAAAGAGAAGAAATTACAGGATGTGATGCTGGGCATCAAGAAGAAGTTCGGCAAGAACGCCGTACTGAAAGGCACGAACTATCTGGATGGTGCAACAATGAGGGAAAGAAACAAGACTATTGGTGGACACAAGGCAGAGTAAGGAGGATTTCGAATGAGACGTTGTATTTTCTGTGGTCGAACTGATAACGAATTCGATGGCAGAAACCAATGGACGGTTGAACACATCATTCCAGAATGTCTTGGAAATTCCACTTTAATTCTAAGGAATGTCTGTAAACAGTGCAACAGCAATCTCGGAACCTATGTTGATAATTACTTTGTCAATCATCATTTTATAAAGTCCTCGCGGCAATTTTTCCAGCTGCGTAGTCAAAATGGCGTTATTCCAAATGCTTTTCAGGAGGGTGTGACTGAAGACGGGCAGCGAATTCGGGTGGATGAGAATTTTGTGCCGTCTGTAGTTCCTTCCATTATACAAGACGGCAATAAAATAACTATTCACGCCAACTCGGTCGAGGAAGCTCGCACTATGGCCTCTAAGAAACTAAAAAGGCTTCATGCTACACCGGAACAAATTCAGAACTATATTTCCAAGATAGATGAGTCACTCTTTCAGGAACTTCAACCAGAGATTCGTTACGATATTACGCTAGATATCAATCGTTTTCTCTTGGAAGCTCTAAAAATCGGATATGAATACGCTCTATTAAAATTCGGTGACGCCTATTGGGACGATCCAACCGCATTGAAAATTCGCAATCGACTTAATTGCGCTATTTCCGGTAAAATGCAGGACACTTGTGAAAGGCCACCCGAAGCTAGTTATGTTCCCGACTACTTAATGCAAGGATTAAGTCGAACGCCACTTATTGGCGCACATTGGATTTCAATAACGTCTACGTTGCATAATCAACTTGTTGCACATATCATTTTATTCTTTAACCCTGTTTCATCGTTTCAAGTTCTACTTTCCGAACAAGCTGATTGCTATTTAGAAAACGGTCAAATACTAGAAGACTTTGTTGAGTTGCCACATAAGGGTGGAATAGACTATGACAAACTACAAGAATACACCGGAAGGCAGAGTTGTCCAAAGTAAATATGCCGACCTGCTTCCCCTCTCCCGGCCGGCACCCATCAAACCACGAATGACCATCCAGAACCGAGCCAAGATTTTCTCTCCTTTCGCTGCCTTACGAGGTTACGAAGATGAGATTGCTTCTGAGGGCAAAGACCACCTGAAAGTCCAGCGTATCGAACTGTCGGAAGAAGAAAAGGCCAAGCTGTCCGACACACTCTGTCGTCTCAGGAAAGGCCAGCCAGTTTCTGTCCGGTACTTTATCGGCGGCTACTACGAGGATATTTCCGGTACAGTTGAGGTCATCGACTCAATTGCCAGTGAACTGCGAATCTCGACCGGTACAAAGACTTCTCTCGGCAAAGACCTATCGACCATCATCCCGTTTGGTGATATACTTACTTTGACGGAGGTAACTACCTCATGAGCTACTTTTACTGCGACACCTGCCGCTACTGCTTCTCTGCAAATGCACTGCCTGACCGTTGCCTTGACTGTGGGGCACAAACCTATAAGGGGAAGCCGGCGGTTCACTTGGCGAGTAATGACGAAATAGATGAGCTGCTCAGAATACAGGCAGAGGATGCGAAGATTTCAAAATGACCCATAGAAACTACCCTGAGTCTTTCTTTAAAGACTTAACGAAATTTGCTGAAAAAGATATTCTCCCTAAACAAGCACAATTGAGCACTGAATATGCAGATTATCTGATTTCCTTAATACTAGCATCGCCTTCCACATCCACAAAGACTCTGATCACAAAAATCATTAGCTTCTATTATAAAGAGAATAAAACACTAAACCAAATTGCCAGCGAGGTCAACAGGTCTTACAACCACACCTTCACTCTCAAGAATAGAGGTCTGGCTATAATTGTTAGGCTATTAAGAAAAGCTGGTAGTTCGGATTCCCTCGATGAGATGGGGCGGATAATAACCACGGATAATGAGGAGGACACAAAATGAAAGCACATAAATATTGGTCACTCGGCGCACTTGCCTGCATGGCAGGATGCTTCTACACAGGCTGTAAGAAACTGATGAAGGCACACAAGTATTTTGCCTACGGTGCGTTAGGCTGCATGGGTATGGCAATCTACTCCGGCCATAAGATGATTGCACCAAAGAAAAAGAAAGAAACTGAAGAATAGCACACACCCTCGCCGTAACAAGCGAGGGCTTTTTTGAACTCCAGGAGTTCATTTTATTTCCATCACAAACTATATGTTACATACCATATACTTCCATCATGAGTCGAATTCCAACTTTCAGGCCTTCCTCAAAAGCAGTCTTCTCCCATGCACAGCACACCGTCCCCTGCCGGTCCATGATCTTCTCCCAGAGAGGAATCTTATCGCCGACATAGTCATCTACGAGCCTATCCATTCCATCTAACCCACGCAGCCACTCTTCCAGTTCCTTTTCTTTGGCCTTTGCCGCTTTACCGGCAACTGTGTTTTTCTCGGATCAGCCCTCCACCGCTTCATCGCTCTGTATCTCCGCTGCCGTTCTGCACCAACACTGATTTTCTCTTTATCTGCTGTGCCTGGGAAGTACACGCCTTTTTTATAAGGCAGGTACGAAGTAACAGAGGCTTTGGAAAGTTGAAGAGTGTTTGCAGTTGACAGGATGGCGGTTTTGTAGTCCTGTGTTTCTCGATACTCCTCAAAAGTATCCTGTACCTTCTCCGCCACTTCTGATTCATACACGCCAGCCGTGATGAGCAGCTTCCGTACCTTGATAGGATTCAGATTCAGAGCATCAGCGATGTCTTGGAGGGAGCATTCCTCCTCATAAAGCACCACAGCCGCATCCATCTGCTCTTTTAGATTCTTCCCGGCATCATACTCCGGCTTCAGCTTCTTCCGGCCTCCACCGGGCTTTCTGGCTTTATACGCTCTTTTCTCTCCCATGATTATTCATGCAGTTCCAGCGGCAATCCGTCCGGGTCGTGGAAGAAAGTCATCTTCTTGCCGGTGTAATCGTCAACCCGGATCGGCTCACATTCTATACCTAATTCTCTCAACTCTCTCACTGTCTGCTCCACGCTCTCTACACAAAAAGCAAGGTGCCGTAGACCACAGGCTTCTGGACGATTCACACGCTTTGGAGGATTTTCTTCAGCGAAAATCTCCAGCTCTGTGTATTCATTGACACGCAGATCCAGCTTCCAATCTTTACGCTCTGATCGGTAGTTTTCTCTGATGACAGAGAATCCCAACTTATTCACATAGAAATCCTTTGCGGCTTCGTAGTCAGACACGATGATGGCAATATGATGTATTTTTGATAAATTCATTTTTCTCACGCTCCATTTCTTCAAATTTTGTTCTTCTTTTATTTCCGTTATAAACTATACATCAACCTTCAAAAATTACCGTGTGAACTCCTGGAGTTCAGTTTGTCCACACGGATTTTATTTTTTCTTGGGTTCTTGTTTATTTCAGCTTTTCCAGAATCTCATCCGCGCTCATCCCGCTGGCTAATAATTTCTTAACCACACTCTCGGCTTCTGCTTTCTTTGCTTCTTCTGCAGCCTTAGCATCTGCCTTTGCCTTCTTCGCTTCTAGGGATGCCGCTTCTTTTTCGGCCTTCTTCAGAGCAGTCTTCTTCTCTTTCAGTGTATTCTTCTGCTCCTCAATCGCTTTCTGGATGGATGCGATCTCAGTATTCAGAGATGCAATAGTTTCCTGCTTCTCCGCAATCTGAGTTGCGTAGTCATTGGCTACCTTCGGTTTGTTCTTGCTACCTTTGGTTCTGGGCATCGTGATAACCTCTTTCCTTTTATAGTTGTTCAAGTATAGCACTGTGTTGGGGTGAGGGCAATATAGTCATTTACACCTGCTGAAAAAGGTCAAATCCCATTCGTTTAGAATAATCAAAGTTCTTTTTGTGGGCAGCATTTCTAAGTGCCATTCCTAGTGTCTGACTAAGTTTAAGCTGATCATCACCCGTCAAATTTGCCATATGTGTTAATCCAAATTGACCTTTCTCATCTAACGCATTCCACAGAGCTTCACTTAATATAACATTCTCGGAAAAAAGCGGAAGCATCAAATTAAAATAGAAAAGTATTTTTTCTAGGTTAGCTGTTTTTATTGATTGGAAAAATGAACGGTAAAATTCTTCTTCGCTATCTAAGCAACTCATTAAAATATACGACTGATTCACTTCCGGCAATACCGTTATTGCCAATCTATGCATTTTTCCCTTATTATCAATACTTTTTATTCTATTTCCATCTATATCATAATCCGGGGCTATATATGCATAATTCGCAAATCCCAACTTATACGGAATTGTAACCACAACCGTACTTATACCGTCATGTGTTCCAGCTAAAATTTCTGTATCAAACTTTTTCTTAACCGTTTCAAATTCTTCCATTCGTAGGCATTGGATTCGATACTCTTTCACTTGCTCTGGCAAAGAGAATACACCCGGCCGTTTTGAAAACATTCTTCTAAATAGCCACATCAAGTGTCTCTGTTTTGCATATTCAAAAACAAAAGCTTTATATGCATACACAAACTTCATTTCATCATTATTTGCGTCAAAGTCAGGTGATCCAGCTTCAATTACCTTAAACGCTTGTGTGTCATGCACATCGCAAAAGCAACTTTGCGTAGTTGCTTTATTACCACTTACTCTTGTAAACGGAACAATCAGTATTGGATTTACAGGATCTTCTTTAATCACTATAGGTTGCTTAGCTGGATCTTGCATTATCACATGATTATCTGCACTTGCAAGCAATGAAATAATCTTATGATTTTGTAAAGCATGTGCTTCTTTGATTTTTCCCTTGCATTTCGCCTGATCCGGATGTAAGCACACCTTATCCTGTTTAAATCCTTTTCTCATTTCTTCCATCAATAGAACTTCAACCGGTTTCTTTGAATTCACCGGGCCATCATCGCTTTTTCCTTTACAACAATCCTTGTATGATTTTCCTGATCCACACGGACAACTTTCATCGTCATGCAAATACAGCTGATTCTCTGGAATTTGAAGTTCCTTCATTGTGTCATAAAGAATTTTTGCGTCTTTATTTAGCAGTGAAAATATTTTCATTTTTATATCCCAAAACTTCCTCCGTATATTCATCATTTACACATATCCAACCTTTTCACATCTTCGCCGATTATAATAGACCGTTGCCTGCTACTCACCACGGAGAGGTGTGTGATTATTATTACGAGCAACGTAGGGAGCTATGCTCCCAATATCATTCATGGACATTTAAATCACTTCTTAACAACTCTCCATTCCAAATTATATCTTTCACCTATTACTAAGTTTTTGAATGTATGCTCAATTATTCCTGATTTTGGCTTTATAACCTTTGAAATTTTCGGAACCCTATCAACAGAATGTCCATACATATTATATTTGCACTCTAATAATTTGAGATTGTTCGCCACCCGAACACAAAGTGTTAAGTTTCTCACTGGAAAAGAATTTGTTAATCCTAAATACTGATGCTCCACATAATTACAACCATCAATAAAAAATTCTGCATCTATTATATATATTTTTCCTTTTTGAGATGCTTCCTCAAGCCTTACTGTATAAGCCTGAAATGCACCGTCAGAAAATTCATCTACGATAAGCTGATTTTTATTTTTTAGAGATTTTGTGATTGTTCCACCTGCGTTCCACGAATAGCGATCCGTATAGTACTGAATTCCATCTGCAAGCATTCGAATATACAATTTTTTTGTATATTTTATAACCGTAGTGCTGATATATTCCATACAAAACTCTTGGTTCTCTAATACATATGGATAAGTAAAATCGCCAATTGCATCCGAAGCTCTTACCCAACCTAATAAGTTAGAGTTTTCTTCACAATTTCTCAAAGCATTCATCACACAGTTTTTCAATGAAGAAAGATCATCGAAAAAGCTGCACATTTTATTGTTTTTTATGCTGCTCTTAAATATTTTATAATCGTTTTGTAAATATTCGGCATCACTGATTTCGTAGTCACCCTTTGCAATTTTATTTGCAATTCCCTTATCACTAAGTATTATGGCAATTGGTTTTTTTCCTATCCGCTTAGCGTACTCATATTCTCTTTGTATATAACTTTTCCCGATTCCGTTCTCCCTGCTTCCATATCGACCACCCAAGATTAATATAAAAACATCGCTGTCACGTATCCATTTTTTTATTACTTCAAACTGTTTCTTATTGTCAGCAGAAAATAATTCCATTCCAGCTGGGATATGACCTGCTTCTAATATTGCCTCTACTGCAGCTTGCCTTTCTAAAATCATATCTGTCCAGGTGGAAGATACGAATACTTGCAATTTTTTCTTCATATATCTTCTCCCCCTTTGTATAATACTCTGTTTTTTATATACCGAAAGCCACGGTCTCCCGTGGCTCCAGTATATCACAAGTCTACAAATAAATCAGCCTTGTACACGCCTTTTTCTAGCATTTTCTTGAAACTGTCCTTTACTGCTGCGACATCCTCATGGTAGGTCATTCCGTACTAGGTGTCGTTGGTTTTCAAAACCTTCACAGACATCTTGCCCTGCTCCAGTAATTCTCCAATGAAGATAGGGATCAGATACTCGGCTTTCTGAGGATTACCCGGTACTTCTTTCTCGAAGAACTCTTTGAATCCCTCCTCCAGCACGTCTAGGAAATCAGGAGTCAAGCCCCACATATTCATGGATACCAGAGAATTCACATCAACAACCACACCATCTGCCTCTGCTCCAGCTGCGGTCTTTACGATGTTCTTAGTCTCCACAACCTCAGTCAAGTTTCCATTCTCATCCATCTTGCAAATACCGCGAGTCACGCCGCCGTTATCTGACAGAGTGTTCTTCAGAACGAAACCAGCCATGCAGGACTTGCCACCATTTACCAAATACTCATGGACAGCCTTAAAGCCTTCCTTGCCATAGTAATCATCTGCATTGATCACAATGAATGGGATTTTGATTACTTTCTTCGCTGCGAGCACAGCCTGACCGGTTCCCCACGGTTTTGTACGGCCTTCCGGAAGTTCTCCCGGAATATCGTTGATATCCTGAAAAGCGTAGTCCACAGTTACATTATGAGAAGAGCAAATAGCAGCAATGCGATTACCGATGGCCTCTTTGAACTCCTTCTCAATATCATTACGGATAATAAATACCACATGATTGAAACCAGCTTCAATCGCATCATGGATTGAGTAGTCCATGATGATATGGTTTGCATCATCGACCAGCTCCAACTGTTTAATTCCTGTTTCAAATCGGCTGCCATGATAAGTAATGTTGTTTTCATCTCTTTCTCTTTTCTTTTTTAATTAAACAATCCACTTTCCAATCAGAGGTATCTTTTTGATTACAACATCAACAAAATAAGCGCAAACGAAAATCAGAATAGCACTTGGTATTGACGCAAACGGATATCTAAAATTTGTTGCAACCATATTGTTGCTTGAGATAACGTAGTTTAAGAGATATGGTAATATTATTTACTTCAATCAATTTTCATTCCAGCCTTTATCCAATTATCGAAATCTATCTTAATAATATCAGCCGTGTAATAATCGCCCTCTCCTTCATCCTTATGGTATGTAAACCATTCTTTTGGTTTTCTATCAGGATTATTTTTTACCAATTTATCAATCATATTGTTATAACTACAGGTACCCATAACAATAGCTGGATTCCCATCTTTATTTCCGTGGTCCGCATAATGACACGCTCTTGACACAGCCTTACCAATCCATATCTTACTATTAATTCCAACACCTTTGCGTCCCGCCTTAACTACTAATTCTTGAGCCGTTGACATTCCAATCCCAACTTTTATCTCAGGCAAATTATGTTCTCTAAATAGCTGATTAAGCATTTTCATGAAAGTATTTACATAAAAACACTTATTTGCAGTTTCATATACATCCGCCTGCTTTGGATTAGTATACACTGCATATACACAATCCCCTCGCATGCCAATTTCTCGAAGATTATCATCATCTCTCAAAATCTCAATAATTTCCGAGGAAAAGCTTCGGAAAACCTTAGCTAATTTCTCCTTATCTTCATCCGCGCATAATTCCGTCGAATCACGCATATCCACAAAAATAGCACTTACCCAACTATAATAACCATTTGTAAACGTAAAATCATCATCATTTGGAAGTTTGTCTTGTTCCACAACTTCCATATCGTTGTCCAAAATTTCTTCTAAACGTTGTTTGCCCGCTTTATAATCATAATCTGCCATTACTTTCTACCCTTAGTACAAATAGATTCCAATTAGAAACATCACTACAAGTGCAATGAAGCCAATTATCGTCCACTTAATTCCTTTATTGTAGTTCACGTGCTTTTCATTTGCAATTTTTGAATTTATGTAAATTTGAGAAAGAAGATCATTCAGATACTCTTCTTTTGTCATGTTCAATACATCATTTTGGAAAACCTGATAAGAAGCCTTATCACTTATTTTTCCAAAGAATAGTACCGAATCTGTTATCAAATCAGGTTCATTGTAAACATTGGAATTGATTCTTGCAACTAATGTAAAAATCAGTCGTGCAATTCCATCGCACAACATAAATGTTGCTATCCCAAGAAATCCAATATATAAGATCGTACAGAAATTTGCAGGCGGCATAATATTTTGCAACACATTATACATTTCTGCCATTCCGTCATTTGTAAAAATAATTGTCAGCAGAACTCCTACCAACGCAAGCACTATGCCTGCTTTTGAATCACAGCTATTTATCCAGGCATTTATTCTATCTAATGACGCTTTCGCCTCTTCTATTTGTTCATCAACATCCAGTGTATCTACTATCGTTGTTCCCGCCATTATAGCAATTCCTTTCTTACACTTTTAATGATTCGACTTATTTCACCGATGGTCATATCACAATCCTAGAAAGTCATCCACATATAGACATCTTTTTGGCTTTGTTGTGTCTTTTTCCAACCATCCATGGTGCGATTCTTATAATCACCTCATAAGCTATACTGCAGATAGCAAGTGTTATAGCCACAACGATTAACGCTAATAGAAGATTCTCTCGTACGGCATCTGTGCTCATGTGCAAAGGAATGGATACTATTTTTACTACAATTCGATACACAGGACCATGAATGCAGAGAACCATCAACGAAATCCGTCCGAGGTATTGCAGGAGACGGTTTTGGTTGATTAGCATTGCCATCAAACCTACGCCTACCACTCCAATCATAGCAGTTACAAACCACATTAGCCCCCTGGTCAAGCCATAAAAAGCCAGAATGAAGTTCAGTACAATCAGAATAATTGCTATTCCGCCTGATGTAATCTTCCGTTCTGCCACTTGCCCAGCTTTAATTTGTCCTGCTAATGCCACGCCCAGCGCATAAAAACCTATGTACTTGAACACGCGATTGAGTCCCCAAAACAGCTCCGGCATCGGAAGAACAACATAGATAAGACTCATCAGCGCAGAAACAATATAAGCTATTTTCTTGCCGCCCAGATTGACCAGTATATTGAAAAGAGCTACCGTCACAAAGAAACACGGCAAAAACCACAGATGAACGTTGAAGTCCAAATTGTCATAGCAACCAGAAAATAGTCCTAGGAGAGAATCCATGAAGCTCATATCCGAATTCCGGAATCTTCTCTCTATCACTTGCCAATATAAAAGTACCAGCAAACCGAACGAGAAATACGGAACAACTATGGTCTGGATTCTCCTCTTTATATCTGTTAAAACTGATTTTTCTTTATACACCCAACCTGCTGCCAAAAAGAAAAGTGGCATATGGAATGAGTATAGCCAATTAAAGACTGTGCGATTGGAATAGACATGTCCTATTACAACAAGGATAATACCTATTCCTTTTAATACATCAAGCCATGATAAACGCTCTGCTCTGCTCTGCTCTGCTCTGCTCTGCTCTGCTCTGCTCTGCTCTGCTCTCAAGATTTTATTCCTCTTTCACTTTATGTCAACAGTTTATATTTCACATTACAAATTTCGCAATCCATTTTTCTCAGTAGTCACTTCTTTAAAAATTTACGCACAATTTTTTTAATAATTTGAATATTTTGAGTAATATTATAAACAATGGCAAAAAGAAAACAAGTCGCTATTGTTAGCATATTAGACTGATTCAAACAAACTGCAGCTACAAGAAAACAACTCATTCCAATTACAATTTCTCTTTTATTATATTTGATTTCAATAACCTTATTAAGATCAACTGCTCTATAAACCGCAATCACCAAAAAAGATACCGCAGTTGAAATGGATGCAGCATACAGCCCAATTTTCCCAATAAGAAAAATATTAATTAATGCATTGATTGCAGCACCGGCAACCGATGAATATCCTACCTGTTTTGTTCTTTTTAATGCAATATAGATTCCACTGTAAAAATTAACAAGACTATTAAAGAATATTCCAAAGTACAATATTGGCACCTGAAAAAAAGCAGTTCCATAATCGCCTTTAACCAGCACTTTAAAAATAATAGGGGTCACTGCTATCAAAGCTAACATAACTCCAATCAAAAACTTAAATAAACCAGAAAAGAGTTTTGTGTAATATTCAGCGGGATCCCCATCATCAGAAACTTTTGAAGCGGTTTCTGTCCACGCCAAATTAAAAATACCGTACGCAGTACTATATAACGAAGGTATTTTATTGGCAACAGCATAGATTCCATTTGCCGCCGCGCCCATAAAGTTAATGATAATCAAACGATCTGACAGGTTTACAACCCATAATGCAATAGAACTAGGAACAATAGGCATTGAAAAATCAAGCAGTTCCTTAAGCGCCTTTCTGGAAAACTCGTCCAGTTTAAAATAGGCAAGCATACCAGATACGAATACCATATAGAGATCTGAACTCAAGTAGCCTATTGTTAGAGATATAATCACCCCTTGAAGACCCAAATGAAATCCAATCAGCATAACGGCTGTTGCAGCAAGATTGACCGCTGAATAAACCACAACACTTACAGAATATTTAGCATTGTATCCTACACCACGAACGATTTGCCCCAAAAGTGAATAAAGAGCTTCGCTTAAAAAAAGCAAACAAATTAAAACTGCCGATAATGAATCGATTTTGAATAGTCTCAAAATCAAATACACAATCGGATAACATACTACAGACGATATGCCAATATAAACCAGCGACCCTGTCACATAAAGCGTTTTATTTTCAGCGCTCTTCGATGCAAGTAAGTAACGAAATACTGCTTGCTGTATTTGCATGGTTACAACCGGAATCAATAAACTCGCAATGCTTAAAATCAGATCGTAATTTCCATATTCTTCTGTTGTTAAGTATGATGTTAACAGCGGCAACAACACAATTGCCAAAAATTTAGGAATTAGCTGTCCAATTCCAAGTATAACTGTATTTATAGCTAGTTCTTTATTTCTATCTACCATATTAACAAATGTTCCTTCTTATTTTACAATAAACACATCCTCAACATTCTTTCGTAGTGACATTGCATAGGAAAATTCATTTTTATAATATCCAGTTGCAACAAACAAAATAATACGCTCGTTCTCCGGAATGTTTTTGCAAATTTCCTTGAATTTTTTATTTTTCTTATAGTATTCGCCATTTTGGAGAATACAACTTCCAATTCCATAATAATGTAATGCCTCAACAAGAGCCATTGAAAACAGTCCGGCTTCAACATATACTTGATTTCTCTCAAACGTGTCATAAAACGCAGAGACATCTGCCGTAACAACAAGATAATTTGGTACCTCTTGCTGAAAACCAGTATTTCCTGCAATCAGTTCTCCTAGAGCATCATTTGTTGCCTTATCCTTATACAAATAAACTTTACTAGCTTGGCGATTACATGCAGTTGGAGCTTTTTGCGCGATTTTAATAGCTTTTTCCACATCTTCAATGTTAATGGATTTACTTTCAAACTGCCGCATTGAATGTCGACTATAAAAAAACTCTGGAAAAGGCTTGTCTATATTACTCATTAGATTTGCTCGTGTATCATACTTGATGCCTGCTGTAAGACCATCAATCCGATATGTATCATATGTTTTCAGTTTTTCCACCATAGCAGCATTTTCATAGCCAAGTCCTTTTTGCATGTCAACATAAGCATTCAAGACAATAATTGCATCTTGAAATGGCATACCATCGGAAGGGTATCCCATTTTCAAGTATTGATCCATCATTTCAAAAAGCACTGCAATCTTTTGCTGTCCGAAGCCTTTACGTGGTTCTGACAGTGACATACCCTTTTCAATCATATGGGTCTGACGCAGCATTTTCGATTCCTGTGCTGCTCTTGTAACAACTTTAGGATTATTATAATTCCATCTCCTATAATTACAGTAATCACACCAAAATTCATATATCATCGAAAATCTATCAATGATGAATTTAATTTTTTTCTTTAATTCAGGCATTTGTTACTCCTTTTTCTTGCAAGAAATTAACTACAATTTCCGTTGTTTTATACGCCTGTTGCTTCATATCCGAATGAATATTTTTCAACCTATTTTTATAAGCATCATGATTTGCTTCCAGTTGCCCAAACTTTGCAAATAATGTTTTCTCTGACAACTCATTCAAATCAATACAGTACTCACTCAAACCTATAGATTGCATAAATCCCTTCATTTTTTGCTCATACGATACTGATACAAATGGGATTCCCATTTTTGCTGAAAAAATATTACTATGATATCTCATACCGACTACAGCGTATAACTTGCCAATAACATATTGCTGAAAGTAAGTATCTCGTTCTTCTGAAAAAGCATCAATCATAAATGTATCAGAGTCTAACATGTAATCATTCATGACCTTTGTATCATTCAAGTTACCATATAACTGTGGAATAAAAACAACGCCATATCCTTCTTTGACTTTTTGAGTTATAAATGCCTTGAATGCTGTTGGAATCTGTTCTATTATCTTTTCATTTTTATGTACTGGATGCCACTTTAAATCCGTTATTGTGATGCCTATACATTTTTCGTGGTTCTCAATAAAATTTTTGAGTTCTGGATAGTTATTGTATTTTCTTTCGTTTTTATCAATATCAATATCATGCTGTAATGCTGAGTCCAACGCCTGTTCAACCTCAACACCCGGCAAAAAGTCCTTAACATATTTTACCGAAATAGGATCTCGTAAAACAATTCTTTCCGCACCAGAAATCACTTCTTTTCTTAGTTTATTTCTAGATGTGCAATTAAAAGGTCCCATTGATGGAGCATAAAAAATATATGGGATCCCCATTCGACGGATCAAATTCAGACGCCATAAATACAATTTTTCCGCTTTAAAATATGTATCGCCAATGGATGGACCTCCTGGTGCATGTAAAACAACATCTGCTTCTTTTAATGCACGAATAAATTTTCTTGCTTCTTTTGTAAATGCAAACTTTCCTTTAAACAACAGAACAATGAAAAATTCCAATTGCGCCATTCTCGATTCAAGCTTCGGAAAGCGATCAATTTGGATTACATTTTCCGGCATACCAGGATATGGTGTGAATCCATTATTAGAAATCGTAATCGTGGCTCCCGGATATTTTATAAGGAGTTCATCAACCATTGCTTTAACAGCAGCTTCATCTCCTCTATTTGCGTTATGTGAATGAATAACAAGTATATTCACAATATTACCTCCCCTATAGTCAACTGTCTTTTCTTTACTATCTATTGGATAAGGAATCTGACTCTGCCTCATATCCTCTCGTCATTTTGTTTCTCTTTTCTTAACAGCATGCATATAAACATCCAAAGCAAGAAAGTGACACTCAACTCTTCTGTAATCTGTAAAATAGTATCTTCAATAAGAATACATATTACAATGCCCAAAGCTAGAGCAATATATTGATTGCCTTCTTTACGGGCTTTTCGCAATCCAGCATGTACTGTACTAAAAAAGAACATGTAGTATACAACCGCTACAACAGCTCCTAATTCAAGAAATCTCTTAAGTAACCCACTCTCTGTGACAAATCCTCCCCAATTTGCCTTTGCTCTAGCACCTGTTGCAGCCGGTCCAATTCCGAATATCCAATTTGTCTTCTCCTTAAATTTTTCTATGGAATAAAGCCAGCAATCTATTCTACCCGTATTAGATGCGCTATTCTCAGACCAGTCAAAAATGGATTGTAGTCTATTAAAATAAAAAGCAATAGTCGAATTATTTCTACTCAAGGTAGTTCCCAAAATTGCTAACAACATTCCTATGATAAACATTATCAATATAACTTTAAAAACCTTTAAAAGATTCACTCTTCCGCCAATATAAACATAAATAACTATTGCACTTATGACAAACGCTACTAATGGCCCTCTTGATGAAGACATAAGCAACCCAACTACATTTATAATCAAACAAATTAGATTAAGTTTGCTTGTATTTGTATAAAAATCATAAAACGAAACTACTGAAATCATTGCCATTATTGTTCCAAATGTAAGGAATGACCCTGAAAATACCATTGCTCTTATCACACGCGAACCATTATACATTATTCCTAAATATTCATTTTGAATAATATATGAGCCAGAAAACACCTCGTATATGGCAAATATAGAGAGAACCACTCCAATAGTCTTGAATAGATTTAGTATTTTCCTAATTTCACAGTATTCCAATAAATACAGAATAGATGGTATCATCATCATAAAAAAAACATACTGATAAAAAGCAAGATTTCTTTGGCTACTATTTTCAACATTTATTACTTGAATCAAAAATAATCCAATACAAAATATGTACAAAATCACACTGTCTTTTGCAGTTGTCTGTATTTTTCCCTTATTTACTAATAACCTCTTTCCGTAGCCTATCAATCCAATAAGTATTACGCAGAAAAAAAAATATTTAAAAAACATTCCAAACTTTGTATCCCAAAAATTAAAAGAACACAAATATATTATGCAATACAGAAGCAAACTTTCATTTATCTGTGTTTTTTTAATCATAAAATACCTCCAGTCAAATTTCATCTCTTTAAACAATAGAAAATATCCGTTATCCAAAATCTACTCCGGCCATAATATTTTATATATGGGAAAGCAAGGAAAGCCCGAATTACATTTTTGGTTTCTAATATATTTTTTCTTTTTTTATACACCACTAATTGCTCACTTAAAAAGCTTATATGTTTTTCATTTCGTATATTTTTTTTGCAAAAAAGAAG
The DNA here is from genome assembly GCF_040094125.1 of Faecalibacterium longum. Classification (NCBI taxonomy): domain Bacteria; kingdom Bacillati; phylum Bacillota; class Clostridia; order Eubacteriales; family Oscillospiraceae; genus Faecalibacterium; species Faecalibacterium longum. Next base: position 6,898 of record NZ_JBBNIH010000123.1, on the reverse strand, counting down.
CATCCTTGAAATTATATCAATTTCGGTATTTAGTCCTTCCAGTCTATATTTTAGACTTCCTCCACCTCTACTAGATGCGTTCTTATCATGCCGTCTAAATTCTATAGTGTCTTCATTATATATATATGCAGTTTCAGACAAAACAGCTTTTCCCCATAAAAGGCAATCATGTGCATAATTTTCAAACCACACATCATCATAATTCTCTAGCAAACATCTACGAAAGCACATTGAACATCCAGGTCTTGCTGGTTTTATCCAACTTCCAATACGATTAATCTTTACCAATTGTCCATAAAATTTCTCAAAATTAACTTTTTGTGGATGTTCCCCATCATAAAATGGGTGAACATTAGATGCTAGCAGTTGAATTTCCGGGTGTGAATTCATTATTTCTGACATCACCTTAATTTTATCTAAATGCCATATATCATCTTGATCGCAGAGAAAGACTATATCTCCATGCGATTCTTTCATTGCATCGCTAAAATTCAAAGAATACCCTTTATTCTCTTTGTTTCTTACGACATTCCATTTGTCTAATTTGTTTGTTTGGATATACTCCTGCACATACTCATATGTTCCATCAGTGGATCTGTCATCGTAGATTAAAACCTCATCCGGTAACACTGTTTGATTTTTTATTGACTCAAGCTGTTCAGAAATATACTTTAATCCATTATATGTTGTCATCACTAATGAAATCATAGCATCCTCACTCTACTCCAGACTCAATAAAGCGTCGATAAAAAGCATCTCTCTTCTTATTTAAGTCTTCTTTATTATATTCTTTTGATTTTTCAAAATTCCGTTTTGCTTCTTCAATTTGCATTTCTGGTTTCACCATTTTTTCGAGTATATCAGCAAGTTTAACATAATCCGCTTTTTCAAACAGGCAATCACTTGAAACCAGTTCGTAATTTCCGCCAACATTCGTGCATATCACCGGACATGCTCTACTCATTGCCTCAACGATCGATCGGCACAAACCTTCCATAAAACTAGGCTGCACATAAATATCGATTGAATCAAGCCATGAAAAAACTTCACTGTGCGGCTTCGCTCCCAAGATAGAAACACAATCTTCCAGATGCAATTCAGCGATTAACTTTTTCAGTTTATCTCCTGATCCATTTCCAATCATTTCATACTTGAAATTATTTAACCCTCTATTTTTTAACTCTCCCATGGCACGAACAACATACTCCTGCCCCTTCCAGCCAACATCCAAAAAAGCAGCTGTCCCTAGCACAATCCTGCCTGTATGCTTTTGTATTTTCAGAATACGATTTTCAAGCAATTTATCGTCTGAAGGCATAAGCTCAACATCAGAGCATCCCAACATTTCTCCTTTGCATGGATATCTTTTTTGTAAGGCTTCATTTGTCACATACACACCATACTTTACATTTTTTATTAATCTCTTATATTGTTTTTCCTTGAATCCTGCAACAAATTTTCCGTGCAAGCTATGATACCACAACGATTCCCATGCAAAACCAGTAACCTCAACCAAATACGGCTTATGATACTTTTGTGCGTATTTTAACGCCGTATTAGTATAGATATTTCCCAAGGATCGAATAATCACTTTGTCTGCTTTTTTCACTTCAGATTCAATGGTTCTTTTTACCAACATTCTCTTTTGACACGACAATGCATTTGAAAGAGGTCTATACATATCAGGGAGTGCCACACAGTGATCAATTGAGTTACCAATTTCATTAAATTTTATCCGCGCTTCTTCCTTTGTGTAAATTCGATCCTCTCTACGCAATACTACAGTTAACTCGTCACAGTATCCTTTATATCGGCTCCAAATCTGCGAATTAAAATTCGGGTCTGTATAAAGTGTTCCTTCTGAGTCATATTTCCACCTAGAGCCACCCTGTATAAACAATAAATTCATTACTGTTCCTCACATCAAACATTTTTTACTCGCTTATTTCAGTCAGCATTTTCATAGTTCTTTCCAGGCCTTGTTTAATATCATATCTAGCTGTCCAACCAAGTTTTTTCAGTTTAGAACCATCAAGTCTAGCCTTTGTTGCCTTACTGTATCCAGCTTTTTCGGTTTCGTCAGGCAATTCAAATACGACCTCTTTACCCGCAAAATCAGCAATAATCTTTGCAAGATCTTTCAGCATAATATCAGACGCTTCATCCGCAATGTTGTAGGCTTCACCACTTTCACCTTTCAGAATAACTGTTAAAAATCCTGCCACTGCATCTGCCACATAGGTGTAGGAATAGTACTGTGTTCCAGTACTCTTCAAAACAATGTTATCGCCGTCCACTGCCTTTTTAATAAACTGTGAAATAGCTTTTGTATCGGTCTTTAACATAGTCGGACCATAAGAGCGGGTAAATCTAGGAATAACGACATCCAAGTTTTCCTGTTTTTTATATGCCTGACATAGAGCTTCACCACAACGTTTACTCTCTGGATAACCAGCTCGCAATGTATTCGAATCAATGTAACCACAATACTTCTCGTCGAAGAATTCTACATCTCCTCTGTTTTCACCGTAAATTTCATTTGAGGATGCGAATGCAAAACGTTCTGCATGATGTTTTACCGCAAATTTCAGAAGATTATTTGTTCCGATAATATTTGCAGTCACAGTTCCAATCGGATCTGTTGCATATGCCACCGGATGCGTATTACTTGCGAGATGAACCACAAAATCTACCTGATCAGCCTTCTCCAATTCCAATGGCTCATTAATATCATGTGACACAAATTCAAAAAAAGGTGATGTCCAATACCTCTCAAATCGATTCTTTGCCTTTTCAAGATTCCGTCCCAATGCATATACCTTGCAATTCAATCCATGCAGGTTTTTTTCCATTAAAACATCAATCAAAAAGCTGCCAATCAAGCCACTAGCTCCGGTAATTAAGATACTTTTATTACTCAGCTTTTCCCACGGCAGATCCAAACCAGCTACATATTTAATGTCTTCTCTGTAAATTGAATTATCTATCATAGTCCTCTCCTTATTTCAGCCAGCTGTCTTTATCTGCCTTTAAGTAAGCCTTGAACATTTCAAGATCATCTTTGGTCGTCAATTTGATGTTCTTATCGGAGCCGGCTGCAAAGTAAAGGCGCTCTCCTAATTCAACCATCATTGTGTTCGTATAGGATGATCCATAAATACCGATTTCTTTTTCAAACGCTTCATGGTATTTACGATCCAGCAAATCAAATTTGTAAGCTTGCGGTGTGGAAACTCGACGTAGCGTTTCACGCGGAATATACTGCGTGGTCGTGGCTTCATTCTCCTTATCCACGACAAAAATCTGCTCATTGTACGGCATGGATGTCACAGCATTTCCATATTGCTTGCATTTACTAATAACATCTGTAAGAACAGACGGTTCAACAAGAGGGCGAATACCATCATGAATAATTACCGTATCATCCGGATTTGCCTTACCCTCCAGGCTATAAACACCGTTTCTAATAGACTCCTGACCCGTGCTTCCGCCTGAAACAACCCATTTTAATTTATCAATATTAAACTGTTTTGCATAAGCCCACAGAATGTCATGCCAACCGTCAATGCAAACTACTTCAATAGCATCAATTTGAGGATGCTTCTGAAAACTTTCTAACGTGTAAATAAGAATCGGCTTATCATATACATTAATGAACTGTTTGGGAATGTCTTGTCCCATACGATGTCCCGAACCGCCTGCGATAATAATTGCAATGTTTGCCATACTGCTTAATCTCCTTTTTACTTCACATTAAAAATACTTTTTAAAGAAACTACCATAACCATAAAATTCAAAACAAAATAGCCTATGGTAAACAAATCCATAATGTAAAAAAGCACCGCAATCAACATCAATACTTGAACAAATCCTGCTATAGATGTTAAATTCAGGGCAATCAGTTTAACGAAACCATATTCTGATTTATCTTTTACCGTCTTCATAGAACCTTGATCACCCAGTGTAGTAATTGCTTTATGCATTATGAAGCGTGGAAATATTACAAATATTCCAGATAATGCACCGAGAATAATATAGAAGTCCATCGGTAACTGAACAATACTTTGGAATAATCCAGGATTGTGTGCTGCTGCCACACCCCATCCAAAGAAGGATAAAACCATAGCGATGTAGCCGCTCATTGCATCATATACACTGCCCATCTTCGAAAATTGCTTTTTATATCTTGCAATGTTTCCATCTACTCCGTCTAGAAGATTCCACAGGAAAAACATTAACCATCCTGCAATCAGCATTGTCTTTGTGGTTCCAATACACATAAGTACAAATCCAATAATAATTGGAATGATAGAAATCAAAGAAACCGCATTTGGAGAAATATTTGTATATAAAAACGGAATGGTCAAGATATAAGACAAGGGCCTTCCAACATAAAAAGCGAAATAGTCATTTTTTGCAGACTTTCTCTTTTCAGGACTCATTGTTTTATTTTCAATATCTTTAGGTGTAATCATTTTAATTTTCTTCTCCGTTAAAATTTAAAAGTATTCTTCCGTCCCAGCCAATTCTGGTCTTTATCGCTCAGGTTCAGCGCAGTGCCATCTTCCAGCGTGTAACCCTCTGCACTCGCGTTGCTTGCTTGTTACTTTCGTTAATAGATATAGACGAGTGCCCGATCCACCTGCTAAAATAATGCCTTTCATAACATCTATTCCTCCGTCATTTATAATCTCTCAAACAGTTTCCCGTGTTCTTCTGAAACTCTCCGAGCGTTAAACCTACTATGCACATCTTCCATGCCCTGCGTCACCAATCTATTCTTCAATCCATCATCCTGATAGATTCGCAACACAGCTTTACTTGCTCCGGTAGCGTCATCCACTCCAACAAGCAGACCATTTTCTCCATCTCGGATTATATTAGGAATGGCATCCACCCGACTTGCCACAATCGGCTTGCCCGCCATCATATACTCAGGCAATGCCAGTCCGAAGCCTTCCCATCGACTCAGTAAACATGCGACATCAAAAAGCTCCACATAACTCATTGGATTATCAACCCAGCCTGTTATATGTAGGCTATCCGAAATACCGTTGGCTTTTGCATATTTTCTAATCTCGGCTTCCTGGTTTCCGTTGCCAACAATAATAAAATGTGCATTAGAGACTCTATCTTTCACTTGCCTTGCCATCTTAATAAAGACATCCGGTGCCTTTTGTGGACTCATTCGCCCAACCATGCCGACAACAAACGCATCTTCCGGTATACTCAGGTCTTTTCGTCTAACCGCACCATGCACTCCATTTTCATAGGCTTCGATGTCTACACCGTTAAAGATGACTTGCAGCTTATCCTCTTTACAAATCTTCTTGTCTAATGCCGATTGTTTCTCTGCATCAGAAATACAAATAATCTTATCGCAGAACGGTGCTGCAATTTTTTCTATCATTGTGTATATCGCTTTTTTCTTTGCCGAGCAGCGCATATTAAAAGCCCAGCCATGCGGATTATATACACAGTGATTTCTCAATCCTATATCCGCAACACGAGCAATAGCCCCCGCCTTGCTGGAATGAGCATAGACGATATTCGGGTTATATTTCTTTATCAGTGCTCTAACCTCTCTAATCGCCTTTAAGTCATTGCCACCAATGGCTCGCGTCATCTCGACTTGTTCAAAAGAATCAGCCAAACCTCTGTAGTCTTCTTCATGGAAATCCTGTGAGCAAACCAATATATTCTCGAACTTTTCTTTGTCCAAATACTTGAGAAGCATTCGGATGTAGCGATCCACGCCACCTGCGGCCTGCGCCACATGCAGTATTCTAATTTTATTCTTCCTCATCCCTCAAATACTCCTCGCCATTTTTCTTCCGCAAATCTATGTACACATCTGCTTTTCACAGATGGTATTTCTTTTTCCTCTTGCCGCTCACACGGCTAAGTGTTTTCTTATGCTGTCGTATCCAATTACCCCAGCAATCATATTTCCCTTGTTTTCTACTTCATAAAACATCCGTTGAGTACACTCGTCTCTATTTCTCTATAGCCGAAGTGCTGTTTTATACAGTCGAACCCCGTATACCCTGCAATGACGTTTTTTCTAAGTGTTGGATTGTTGAATCGAACCCTGTCGGTGCATGATTTTTGTTAAAACTATATATATCACCCAGTCCAATTCTTACCATTCATTGTTCGTTATGAACAAATCATTCACTTTAACCACTCAAAACATGTAATTATCATCACCATTCATGCTCTACTCAACAGCTGTTTTTTGAAGTAGAAATCATCTGTTTTTCTCTATTTTTCATGACTCAACAAACCGTTATGATGTAGGTGTCATTAGCGGGTCAGATAGTGTACTCAACAGCAGTTTCAGACGTTAATGATAAACTCATGGATTTTTGTTGTTTTCTCCTGTTTTCCGCCATTTCTATGATTCTTCTGAAAAAATTGTGCCAATTTTGTGCCACAGGGGCCAAAAGTTCAGCGTTTTGTATAAATATCTTGCATTTACAGTTCAAATAGTTATGAAATACAACCAATTTCAGCACCCTATATAGTGTGCAAAACAGGTTCTTTTCGACTATGCTACGTCAATACGGTTTGTTGAGTAGACATTCGTGGGAGCAGCTATTACAACAAAGTCCGCATCCGAGTATGCAGCCTTTGCGTCCAGCGTTGCGGTCAAGTTCAGTTCTTTCTCTGCAAGATATTTCTCAATATAATCATCTTGAATTGGAGATTTATGATTGTTAATCATATCCACTTTCGCTTGCACAATGTCAACAGCCATCACTTGGTTATGCTGTGCTAACAGCACGCTAAGGGAGAGACCAACATATCCAGTTCCGGCCACAGCAATTTTCAAATCCTTAAAATCTCTCATGATTACTTTCTCCTCTCTCTTTGCGTTTTTATTTTGAAAACACAC
>NZ_JBBNIH010000122.1:0-12587 GCF_040094125.1 Faecalibacterium longum | reverse complement strand
TCGGTAAATGCAGACGCGCCGCCCGAACGGGCGGCGTTTCGTTTTGTCAGCCGATGATCTCGTACTGGAAATATTCGCACTTGAGCTTGCTGCCCACGTCGATTTCCGGCGGCAGGAGCGCCAGTGCCACCGGGTTCAGCTCGTCGCTCTCGATGTCGGTGCGGCGCAGGTTGACGTAATCGCCGTCAAAGCTCACGACTTCGTAATACCAAGGCCCCATACTGTTTCCTCCCGTGATTCATTCCTGTGTGTTCTCTTTTTCCTGCTTCCGCCAGTGGTAGTACGGCCCGAGGATGCAGACGGCGGCGAGTATCATCACCGCGAGGATGATGCTGGTGACGGTCTGATTGTCGGAGAAAAAGTAGAACAGCAGCTGCCCGCCGCCCACGATGAGCTCCAGCACACCCAGAAGCCTCTGCCAGAGGCGGCGGGCCTCTTCGCTGGACGATTCCAGCCGCCGCGCCAGCACGCCGGGCAGCTGGACGCGGAGGACGTCTGCAATGCCCCAGACGAGGAAGATAACGCCGATGACAAGATGGTGTAACATAAGCCACGCTCCTTTCTGCGCTGTGCGCTGAACAGAAAAACTTTTACAGTGCAAGTATATCATATCGGTGAGACCCCGACAAGGACGGGATTTGCCTGCCCGGCTCAGAAAATTTGGGTGGAACCGCCCGGCGGGCTTGTGGAATTTTGAAAAATATGCTATACTATTCTCTACTGATGCGCCATCGCCAAGCGGTAAGGCAGGGGACTTTGACTCCCCCATCGCAGGTTCGACTCCTGCTGGCGCAACTGCACAAAAGACCTGCACGAAAGCTGAGATTTAGCAAATCGTGCAGGTCTTTTTGTGTGCAAAAACAGGAATGGGGGACGGCATCGGAACCGTCCCCCCTCGAAAAGCATTTGGCAGGCGTGGCGTTCTCCTGCATCTCTCAGGGCGAAAGCCCTTGTCGTTACCATCGGCGTGTGGCTGCCACGAAATTGACCACCTCAAATGCTTTTCTTATCCTATGTATAGCATACCACAGTTATTCTTTTTTGTAAAGAATGTCGCTTTGACGTAAGAGTCGCCGAAAACGCTTTTGACTGATATTCCACATGGTGATGATAGAATTTTTGTAGTCTTCAGGGTCATCTGATACTTTTAGCCGCAGGACGACTTCAGCGGTAAGTTCAGGCGTGACAATTTCTTTGAGTACAAGAGCAGTATGCGGCCGGTTTCCTCTCAGGATATAGTCAGGTTCTTGCAAGATAAGAGGAATATGGGAAGAGAGACGGTCATAATCACCGGGATGACCATCTTCAATGTGGAGAATCTGCTGTTCTGTAATAATAACATCATCGGTCACTAGGTCTTGGTCAACGACCCGGTAAAGTTCCCGGTCGATTTTGCATATAAAATTCACGTCTGTGTCCACACCATTCTTGTTTGATGAATCCAGTATATCATGCCGGATTCATTTTGTACATAAAAACTGTCTCGCTGAGACGCAAAAAGCCGCCCGGCTTTTGTACCGGGCGGCAATGGAGAAGAAAAATCGCAAAAGCGATGAAAATATCGGTTTTACAGCAGCTTACAGGATGTCGATGTACTCACCGGCCAGAGCCTTGTTCATGCTGCGGACGGCGCAGAACTTGCCGCACATGGAGCAGGTGTCGCTGTGGTCGTCCTCGGGCAGGCGGGCGTCACGGATGGCCTTTGCCGTCTCGGGGTCGAGGGCGCAGGCGAACTGCGCATCCCAGTCGAGGACGCGGCGGGCGTCGCCCATCTTGTCGTCGATGTCCCGGGCGTGGGGGATGCCCTTTGCGATGTCGGCAGCGTGGGCGGCAATCTTAGAAGCCACGATGCCCTGCTTGACGTCGTCCACATTGGGCAGAGCCAGATGCTCGGCGGGGGTGACATAGCACAGGAAGGCTGCGCCGCTCATGGCCGCGACAGCGCCGCCGATGGCAGCAGTGATGTGGTCATAGCCGGGGGCAATGTCGGTGACGATGGGGCCGAGGACGTAGAAAGGTGCGCCCATGCAGATGGTCTTCTGGATCTCCATGTTGGCGGCGACCTGGTTCAGAGGCACATGGCCCGGGCCTTCCACCATGACCTGGACGTTGTGCGCCCAGGCCCGCTTGGTCAGCTCACCCAGACGAACCAGCTCTTCGATCTGGCAGACGTCGGTGGCGTCGGCGAGGCAGCCGGGGCGGCAGGCATCGCCCAGAGAGATGGTGACGTCGTGCTCTTCGCAGATGTCCAGAATCTCGTCGAAGTGCTCATAGAAGGGGTTCTCGTTGCCGGTCATGCACATCCATGCAAATACCAGCGAGCCGCCGCGGCTGACGATGTTCATCTTCCGCTTATGCTTGCGGATCTGCTCGATGGTCTTACGGGTGATGCCGCAGTGGAGGGTGACGAAGTCCACGCCGTCCTCTGCGTGCAGACGCACCACATCGATGAAGTCCTGTGCCGTCAGGGTGGCGAGGTCGCGCTGGTAGTGGATGACCGAGTCGTACACCGGCACAGTGCCGATCATGACGGGGCATTCGTGGGTCAGCTTCTGACGGAAGGGCTGGGTATTACCGTGGCTCGAGAGGTCCATGATGGCCTCTGCGCCCATGTTGACGGCGCTCATGACCTTCTGCATCTCGATGTTGTAGTCCTTGCAGTCGCGGGAGACGCCGAGGTTGACGTTGATTTTGGTGCGGAGCATGGAGCCGATGCCCTCGGGGTTCAGGCACTCGTGGTGCTTGTTGGCCGGGATGGCGACCTTGCCCTCAGCGACCAGCTGACGGATCTCTTCGACGGTGCGGTACTCCTTCTTGGCCACCGTTTCCATCTGGGGCGTGACGATGCCCTTGCGGGCGGCATCCATCTGTGTGGTGTAAGTCTGCATTTGAAAATCCTCCGAAAATACGCTCTCTTTATTTATGAACAGCGTCCGGGACGCCGTGCATCCAGTTTTCGACCCCGACGCCGCCCAGAGTGTGGTCCAGCGGGCCGGAGCCGCGGCCCAAATCGAGCTGCGCGTTCAGCGCGTCGGTCAGGTAAGCCTTGGCCCGGGCAATCGCTTCTTCCAGTGCAAATCCTTTGGCAAGGTTGGCCGCAATGGCACTGGACAGAGTGCAGCCCGTGCCGTGGGTGTTGGGGTTGGCGATACGCTTACCCGGAAACCAGATCTCCGTGCCATCCGGGAAGGTGAGCAGATCGTCGGCGTCGGTGTCACTGTGGCCGCCCTTGAGCAGGACGGCACAGCCGCAGTCGGCGGCGATGGCCCGGGCGGCGGCGCTCATGTCGGCACGGCCCGAGATGTGCAGGCCGGACAGCACTTCGGCCTCGTGCCGGTTGGGCGTGATGACCTCGGCCAGAGGGAACAGCTCCCGGCGCAGGGTGCGCACGGCATCCGATGCAATCAAATCAGAGCCGGAGGTGGCTACCATCACGGGGTCCACGACGATGTGTTCCGCCTTGTAAAAGCGGAGACGCGCGGCGATCGTCTCAATGAGGGGGGCAGAGGACACCATGCCGATCTTGACGGCGCAGGGGCGGATGTCGGTGAAGACGGCGTCTATCTGCTGGGCCAGAAATTCGGGGCTGACCTCGAAGATGCCGGATACGCCGGTGGTGTTCTGGGCCGTCAGGGCAGTGATGGCGCTCATGGCGAAGACGCCGTTCATGGTCATGGCTTTGAGGTCGGCCTGAATGCCGGCGCCGCCGCTGGAATCGCTGCCCGCGATGGTAAGTGCAGTTTTCATAAATTGAAATCTCCTTAAATAAACCTCTCAGTCTCGCTATCGCTCGACAGCTCCCCTACCGAGGGGAGCCTCTGGCGAAGAGATTGAGCTTTACGCAATGCCAAGGCCTCTCCTCGATAGGAGAGGTGGCAGCGCGTCAGCGCTGACGGAGAGGTTATACAATTACTTCTGTCAGTGCCTTCAGCTCTTTGCACTCAGCCTCAATGTCCTCGGCGCTGAAAATAGCGCTCACGAGAGCCACGCCGTCCGCGCCGGAGCCTTTGAGCTTGAGGATATTGTCTTTATGGATGCCGCCGATGGCCACGACCGGCACATCCACGGAGTCGCAGATCTCTTTCAGTCTGCCCTCCGGCAGGACATCCACATCGGTTTTGGTGTGGGTGGAAAATGCCGCACCGACGCCCAGATAATCCGCGCCGTGGGCCACGGCCAGCTGTGCTTCCTCGACGGAATGGGCCGACACACCGATGATCATGTCAGGGCCGACCTTGGCGCGGACGTCCGCGGCAGCCATATCTTCCTGCCCGACATGGATGCCGTCGGCATGGCATTTTATAGCGATCTCGACGTTATCGTTGATGATGAAGGGTACGCCATAGCTGCGGCAGAGGGCGGAAAGCTCCATGGCTTCCTGCAAAAATGCCGCGTCGTCCAGCTCCTTTTCCCGCAGCTGGACGCAGGTGACGCCGCCTTTCAGCGCGTCTTCCACCTGCTGGCGGAGGGTCTCGCGGCCCGTCCACGCCCGGTCTGTGACGGCGTAGAGAAGCGTGGTGTGTTTATCGCATTTCATAGCGTGCTCCTTCCTCGAGCTGTTCGGGGGTCATGTTGAAGATCGCGTCGATGATGTAATTGCGGTAGGTGGCGTTGCCGTCCAGCCTGGACAGGCGGCTGTGAGCTGCTTCGCCCGCAAGGCCCATGGCGCAGACCGCTGCAGCAGCGGCTTCCAGAGGCTTGTCCGGGTTGGCCGCACAGAATGCCGCCGTCAGGGCCGAAAGCTGACAGCCAGTGCCGGTGACGGCGCTCATCATGGGGTGGCCGTTGCGGATGCAGAAAGCCCGCTCTCCGTCGGCCACGATGTCGATGGCACCGGTGACGGCGACGACCGCCCCTGTGCGGGCCGCAAACGCTTTGGCGAATGCCACGGTCTTGTCCAGCGTCTCGTCAGTCACTTTGTCGGCGGTGTCGGCGTCCACGCCTTTTGTGGTACCGCTGCCTGCCGCCAGCGTCCGAATCTCGGAGATGTTGCCCCGGATGACTGTGAACTTCACTTCCCGCAGGAGGCGCAGTGCCGTTTCGGTGCGCAGATGGGAAGCGCCTGCGCCCACGGGGTCCAGCACGACAGGATGGCCCAGCCGGTTGGCGGTGTGTCCCGCCAGCAGCATGGAGGGGATGGTGCGGCTGTTCAACGTGCCGATGTTGAGGTTCAGCCCGGCACACAGCGAGGTGATGTCCTCGACCTCGGCGGCATCATCCGCCATGATGGGGGACGCCCCGCAGGCGAGGACGATGTTGGCACAGTCGTTGACGGTGACGTAGTTGGTGATGTTATGGACAAGCGGGCTTTTGGCCCGGACGTTGGCAAAGATGTTCCGAAACATGGTTTCTCCTTCGAATCAGCTCAGGCTGGCCTGCATGGCGCGGAGTGCGCCTGCGCGGGAAAGTGCGGCCAACAGTGCGCCTGCAATGATGGCACCGCCGGCGGTGGAGACGAGGAAGGGGACGATGTAGGCGTAGAACGCGATGTCACCGGCGCTCTTGCCCATCAGCAGGATGGCAACGGGGTAGGCGCACAGACCGCCGAGGATGGAGGTGCCGAACACCTCGCCCACGAGGGTGGGCAGCAGCTTATTGGTCTTGTGGAAGACGATGCCGCAGAGCAGTGCGCCGAACATGCTGCCGGGGAAAGCCATCAGACTGCCCAGACCCAGCAGATTGCGCAGCAGGGAGGCAACGAAAGCCACGCCCACGCCGTAGTAAGGCCCCAGCAGGACAGCGCAGAGGATGTTGACCATGTGCTGCACAGGGGCGCATTTGCTGCCGAAGACCGGGAAGGAGAAGACGCTGCCTACGACAGCGACAGCGCAGAACATACCGGCAAGGGCCAGCTTTTTGGCAGAATAGTGTTTCATAGTGAGTGCTCCTTTTCAATAAAAAATAAGTGCAGGGGCAGACCGCCGCTCCCGCACACGAACAGACCCGGCACCCGCGCAGAGATGCCGGAAACGGAAGAAGCGGTCGAGGCTCACTGGCCTCCTCTCACGCCGGAACACGGCTTCCCATCGCATACAAAACCCCAGACTCAGGGCGCTCCCCCTCAGCCTGTGACGCGAGAAGCCGTTTTCTAAGCGTTGCACACCGCCTGAGCGGTCTTTTTGCTCGCATACGGCGATGCTTCCCCTTGCAATCCACCAAGGATTGCTGCGGGAAACCGCCTTGTCTGCGGGCAAAAATCCTCGCCATTCGGCGCACCCCGCTTACGAAAACAGCTTCTAAACAAAAAAGGAGACGCCTTCTGCGGCGTCTCCTGTAAAAATCCATAAACAGTGTTATGACTTCCTACGGCGGCATTATCCGCATCAGGTGCAGAAACTGTCCGAAAACAATTTCTAAGGGTCGAAGTTCGAGAACTCCCTCTCAGCCTGCATTCACAAGCTCCCCTGTATTTGTTTGTCGGGAGTATTCTACACCCATCGGGGATAAAATGCAAGGGTTTTCTTTTTTCGCGGCGCGTTTTGTGGTATACTGAAAAAGGCCCGCATTTGCAAAAAACGGGCAGATAAAGGAGATATGGCTTATGGGTCTTGTCAAAGCGGCATTGGGCGCAGCATCCGGCGTGATGGGCGACCAGTGGAAAGAATACTTTTACTGCAGTGCTCTCCCGGCGGAGGTGCTGGCTGTCAAGGGACAGAAGAAAGTCTCCGGGCGCTCTTCCAACCGCCACGGCGCCGAGAACATCATCACCGACGGTTCCATCGTGGCGGTGGCCGAGGGCCAGTGCGCCCTCATCGTGGAGCAGGGCAAGGTGGTGGACCTCTGCGCCGAGGCCGGCGAGTACACCTATAACACCGGCACCCAGCCCTCTCTGCTGAGCGAGGGTCTGGCCAAGAACATCGACGAAGTCTTTGCTGAGATCGGTAAGCGGTTCAGCTTCGGCGGTCAGGCTGCCACCGACCAGCGCATCTATTACATCAACACCAAGGAGCTGATGGGCAACAAGTACGGCACCCCCAGCCCCGTGCCGTTCCGCGTCGTGGACCAGCGTGCCGGCATCGACATCGACGTCAGCATCCGCTGCTTCGGCGAGTACAGCTACCGCATCGTCAACCCCATCCTGTTTTACACCAATGTCTGCGGAAATGTGGAAAACGAGTACACCCGTGACGCGCTGGAAGGTCAGATGCGCACCGAGATGATGACCGCATTGCAGCCCGCCTTTGCCCGCATCAGCGAGATGGGCATCCGCTACTCGGCTCTGCCCGGTCATACCACCGAGCTGGCCGAGGCCCTGAACCAGGAGCTGTCCGGCAAGTGGAGCAAGCTGCGCGGCATCGAGATCGTCTCCCTCGGCGTGTCCGGCGTCAAAGCCAGCGAAGAAGACGAGCAGATGATCAAGGAGCTGCAGCGCAGCGCCGCCTTTATGGACCCGACCCGCGCCGCCGCCCACATGGTGGGCGCACAGGCTTCGGCGATGCAGGCAGCGGCTTCCAATACCTCCGCCGGTCCGGCCATGGCCTTTATGGGCATGAACCAGGCCGCTGCTGCCGGCGGCATCAACGCCCAGGCCCTCTACCAGATGGGCGCACAGCAGCAGCCTGCCGCTGCTCCTGCCCCCGCAGCCGCCCCGGCGGCTGGCAGCTGGAGCTGCTCCTGCGGCCAGACCGGCAACACCGGCAAGTTCTGCACCGCCTGCGGCAAGCCCCGCCCCGAAGCAGGCTGGGTGTGCAGCTGCGGCGCACACAATACCGGCAAATTCTGCTCGGAATGCGGTAAGCCCCGCCCGGCGGCCAAGTGTTCGAACTGCGGCTGGACCCCTGACGACCCGGCCAACCCGCCCAAGTTCTGCCCCGAATGCGGCAAGCCTTTCGGAGCCTGAAAGGGGAGCTGAGATATGGCAGAAAACACCACGAATTACCAATGCCCGGCCTGTACCGGTCCGCTGCGGTTCGACAGCGCCAGCGGAAAGCTCTGCTGTGATTACTGCGGCTCCACCTACGATGTAGCACAGGTCGAGGCTCTTTACGGCGAGAAGCAGGCTCAGGCCGATAAGGCCGCCGAAGCCGCCGAAAAGGCAGCGTCCAGCGGCCCTGTCTGGGGGGAGATGGAGACGGGAGATCTCAGCAGCCGCACCTGCACTTCCTGCGGCGCAGAGCTGGTCTGCGGCCCCGAAACAGCTGCCACCACCTGCCCCTACTGCGGCAACCCCACCGTGCTGGGCGGACAGCTTTCCGGTAAGCTCAAGCCGGAGTACATCATCCCCTTCCGGATGGACAAAAAGACCGCCATCGAGAACCTGAAGAAGTATTATAAAGGCAAAGCCTTCCTCCCCAAAGCTTTCAAAGAGTCCAACCACATCGAGGAGACCCAGGGCGTGTATGTGCCGTTCTGGCTCTACGATGGCCGGATGGAGGCCCGGGGCGCTTACAAGGCCGAGATCAGCGAGAGCCACCGTGAGGGCGACTACATTGTCACCACCACCAGGCACTTCGATGTGGCCCGCGTGGGCGACGCCGACTTTGTCCGGGTGCCGGTGGACGGCTCCAGCAAGATGCCGGACGCCCATATGGACGCCATCGAGCCCTTCGACTACAGCGACCTCAAGCCCTTCTCCACGGCTTACCTGCCCGGCTTTCTGGCGGACCGGTACGACGAGGACGACAAGAAGTGTGCTGCCCGCGTTCTGACCCGGATGAAGAACAGCACCGCTGCGGCCCTCCACGATACGCTGGGCGGCTACACCGGCGTCCAGACCCTCTCGGAGCAGCTCGACCCGCGGACGCTGGAACCCCACTACGCCCTGCTGCCGGTCTGGATGCTCCACACCCGCTGGAAGGAGCAGGACTTCCTCTTTGCGATGAACGGCCAGACCGGCAAGCTCATCGGTGACCTGCCCGTGGATAAGGGCAGGGTAGCTGCATGGTTTGCCGGCATCAGCATCCCGCTGATGATACTGACGGCTCTCATCATGCTGCTGTGAGAGGGGGAGACGGGAATATGAAATACTGCAAAAAACTGTTTGCCCTTCTGGCTGCGGCCCTGCTCTGCATGGCTCTGACCCTGCCGGCCGGGGCAGCGGCCCCGCTGGTGCGGGACGAGTGCGGCGTCTTTGACGCCGACACGCTGGCCGACCTTGAGGAGCAGGCCGAAAGCGCCTCCGACGGCCACGACGTGGATGTCTACTTCCTCGTGGTGGACGACATCGGCGATGCCGACCAGCGCGACTACGCGAAAAATTATTATATCTCCAACGGCCTCGGCTATGGCGACGAACAGAGCGGCATCCTCTTCCTGCTGGCAGTCGGCTCCCGCAAGTACGTCACCATCACCTACGGCGAGGGCGTCACGGCTTTCACCGACTACCGCATCGAGCAGCAGGAGGACGAGATCGTCCCGCAGCTCTCCGATGAGGAATGGGCAGATGCCGCCTATACCTACATCGATATGTGCGACGATGCACTGGACTACTATGCCGACTATGGCGAGCCCATCGATGTGGATAACGACATCGGCCTGGAAGACCTGCTCATTGCCATGATCTTCCCTCTCGGCATTTCGGCATTCATCTGCCTCATCCTCTACCACCAGATGAAGACGGCCCGGCAGAAAACGGAGGCCGACGAGTACATGCCCGGCTTCACCCTGCGGGTCAAGCGTGACCGCTACACCCACACCACCCGGGAGCGCACCTATGACCCGCCCCAGAAGGAGTCTCACTCCTCCGGCGGTTCGTCCGTCGATTCCGACGGCTTCGGAGGCTCGTCGGGCGGCTCGTTCTGAAACATAAAAACAAAAACACCTCGCTGCATGACACAGCGGGGTGCTTTTGCTTTTACAGTCTCAGCCGAGGCTCACGCCCATCCGGCGGGCGACGGTGAGCAGCTCACAGCCCTCGGGGACGTTGCGGGTCTTACCGGCGATGTCCTCGAGGCGGTTGGCGACGACGCGGTTGTTGACCATGGCGACGGTGACGCCGTAGCGCTCCACTTCCACCAGTTTGGCGGCGTAGCTGCCGAACTCAGTGGCCAGTACACGGTCGTAAGCGCTGGGGCTGCCGCCGCGCTGCATGTGGCCCGGGATGCAGACGCGGGTCTCCATGCCGGTCTTTTTCTGGACGGCGGCGGCGATGCGGTTGGTGGCGGTGACGCCGTAACCGGCTTCGGCGCGCTTTGCCATCCACTCTTTCCGCTTCATCTTGGCCTCTTCGGTGTTGATGGCACCCTCGGCCACGGCGATGATGGAGAAGTTGGAGCCTTTGCGGGCGCGGCGCTCCACAGCGTCGCAGACACGGTCGATGTCGTAGGGCTGCTCGGGCAGCAGGATGATGTCTGCTCCGCCGGCGATGCCGGAGTAGAGGGTCAGCCAGCCGGCCTTGTTGCCCATGATCTCGATGCACATGACGCGGCTGTGGCTGCCGGCGGTGGTGTGGATGCGGTCGATGACCTCAGTGGCGATGTCCACGGCGGTGTGGAAGCCGAAGGTGACGTCGGTGCCGTAGATGTCGTTGTCGATGGTCTTGGGCAGGCCGATGACGTTCAGGCCCTCCTGGGAGAGGAGGTTGGCCGTCTTGTGGGTGCCGTTGCCGCCGAGGCAGAGCAGGCAGTCGAGCTTGGCGTCCTTGTAGGTCTTTTTCATGGCCGCGACCTTGTCGATCTTGTCCTCTTCCACCACGCGCATCAGCTTGAAGGGGGTGCGCTTGGTGCCGAGGATGGTGCCGCCCAGCGTCAGGATGCCGCGGAAATCGTCCTCGCACATCTCCTTGTATTCGCCGGTGATGAGGCCGTGGTAGCCGTTCAGGATGCCCACGATCTCGACGTTCTCGCCGAACCGTGCATACAGGGCTTTGGCCACGCCGCGGATGGTGGCGTTCAGGCCGGGACAGTCGCCGCCGGAGGTCAGGATACCAACACGTTTTTTCATATCGAACAACCCTCGTTTCTTCCGTTCTCCCTCAGAGGGGGCAGGTGAATGATACTATAAGAGTATTCCCAAAGGGGGCGGGTGTCAAGAGCCGGGGACGAAAAAAGGCGTGAAAACGCGGTGGTGGAGAAAGCAGAAAAAACATGGACGGAAAAATCAAAAAAGTGGTTGACAAATGGAGGCGGAGGCTGTATAATATTCCTCGTCAGCAGCGCTTCGGTGCTGAGGACGAAACCGAATAGTGGGGATTTGCATAGTGGTAGTGCGGTAGACTCTGACTCTACTTGTGGGAGTTCGATTCTCTCATCCCCAACCAGACCGCAGCCCATTGGGTTGCGGTATTTTCGGGGCATAGCGCAGTTGGTAGCGCGCCTCGTTCGGGACGAGGAGGCCGTGGGTTCAAATCCCGCTGCTCCGACTTAAAAAAGCAAGTACACATTCGTGTACTTGCTTTTTTATTTAGTCGGGCGCGGGATTTGAACAGGGCGGCTCTGCGCAGCAGAGCAAGCAATCAGCCCAGTGGGCTGTTGCTTAGCCCGCGGGTTCCAATCTTCAGGAATGTCAACAGTTGGTGACTGCCGTTTCGATTCGGGCGCGGGATGTGCCGCTTCACATTCGTGTGCCGGTCTTTTTCTATCTCTGCAGCCGAAGCGACCGCTGCCAGCGGCAGAAACAGGGAGCTGAGGCTGGGGCCGCGGCCAGCAGGATGTGAGGCCCGCCCAAGGGCCGAAACAGACGCTGGGAGCCGCAACCCGAGTCCCGCTTTATTATTAACACAAATCCCTATCTCTTTCTTCTGAAATATGCTAAAATAGTACCACTACGACACAGGAGGTCTTTCTATGCTCAAACGTCTGCGCAGCGCCCACCCGATGCTCTACTGCCTTGTGGCCGAGGTGCTGTTTCTGGGGATGCTGTTCGTGGCATCGCTGCTGTCGCTTCTGCTCATCTTGTTCGTCGTGCGGGACATTGATGCCGTCGATGATTATATGCTGACCTTCATGCAGGAGGCAGTAGGCGTGCTGGTGGCGTGGCTCTTTCTGGCGCGCACCGGGAAGAGCGGCCTGCTCCGCCGCCGGGGCAGCGGCTTTTTCAACGGTCTGCTGGTGGGCCTGTACCCCATCGCGCTCATCGGCTACAACGCCTACAATACTCTGCTGTTTGGCAGGCCGGAGGGCGATATGCTGCCTGCGTGGCATGTCGTGTGGTTCCTTATCGGCATGACCAGCGTCGGTGTGGCAGAAGAGTTTCTGTTCCGGGGTGTCATCGCCCAGACGCTTCTGGAGCATTTCGGCACCAGCCGGGCCGGCGTCTGGAAAGCCTGCCTGCTGTCGGGCCTCTACTTCGGTGCGGCCCACCTGACCAACCTCACCGGCAGTGCGCCGTTGGGCGTTCTGATGCAGTGCGTCTTTGCGGCCTCGCTGGGTACGCTGCTGGCGGCGGTATATTTCCGCACCGGAAACATCTGGGTGACGGTGTTCATCCACGCCGCGATGGACATCACGTCCATGCTCATTGGCGGCCTGTACGGCACCCAGACGGTGGCTGACAGCATCAGCACCTATGACATCACCATGCTGACGTCTATCGCGGTCTATCTCATCCCCACGGCGTTCCTGCTGCGGAAAAAGAAACTCAGTGAAGTGGAGCTTTACTTCGGACGTGATATGAAATAAACGGAATGGCCGCGCACAGCTGTGCGCGGC